>DATHJB010000040.1 GCA_035316325.1 Acidimicrobiales bacterium | reverse complement strand
GGCCCTGCGCATCCGACACGAAAAACCACACACAGCGACAGACGTCACGCTCAGTTGTGTTGCGGTTCGATGACATAGACGACAGACTCGTTTCAGACAGCCACAGGAAACGGCGCGCGGCTGGGCCTCCGGCGGGCAACTGGGGAACCCCTTGCTCTTCCATCGACCTTCTCGGGTTGTTTGGCGCGCGCTCGAACGCAAAGGAGCAATCCAATGCAGAAGCTGAAAGCGATCGCTGCCGCCACGGCAGTAGCAACGACCATCATCGGTGGCGGTGCCAGCATGGCCAGTGCCGACACGGCGCACAGCGGCGACACGCTGTCGGGCCTGTACCCCGACTCGTGGCGCTACGTGTGCGTCGTCAACGTCGCCGAGGGTCGCATCCCCGACTGCGACACCCTGATCAACGGGCAGGAGATCCGGGGACAGGTGTCCGCCCAGGATCGGCACAACATCGACGTCTGGTTCGCCAACGTCCCGCACCAGCCGGTCGTGGTCGAGAGGAGCGAGGTGTCGGAGTCGTCCTCTGCGAACCAGTCCTCGCAGCAGACATCGACCTACCAGGCGCCCGAGCAGCAGCCGGTCTACAGCGGCGGCGGCGGCAGTTGCGTCCCCGACTACATCGTGCAGCGGGAGAGCGGCGGCGACTACGGCGCCGAGAACCCGACCAGCACGGCCTCGGGCAAGTACCAGTTCCTGGACGGCACGTGGAACGGCTACGGCGGCTACCAGCACGCCTCCGACGCCCCGCCCGCCGTGCAGGACGCCAGGGCTTGCGAAGTGTGGGCCAACGGCGCAGGCGCTTCGCACTGGGCGGTGCCCTAGCCAGTCATCACCTGAACTCCGACGAGGGCGGCGCACTGGCGCCGCCCTCGTCGCGTCTCCGGCAGGCGTCGATCGGGACCTTCGGGTGCTCCGTGGACAAACATGACCACCCGCCGGGTCAGGGGCCGGTGGGTGGGCTCTTCGGGGCGATCGAGTAGCGGGCGCAGGCGAAGGCGCGGTTCTGGGCCAGCTCCTCGAGGTGCAGGTCGAGCTGGCGGGGCAGGAGGGGTGCGCCGGCGCCGAGGGTGACGGGGGCGAAGTAGACGATCAGCTCGTCGAGCAGGCCGGCGTCGGCGAACTGGCCGGCCAGGTCGCCGCCCCCGATCACCCACAGGTCCTTGCCGCCGGCGGCGTCGGTCATGGCGGCGTGCACGGGGCGGACCTCGCCGGCGACGAACCGGACGTCGCCCTGGACCTTCGGCAGGTCGCGGCTGGTCATCACCCAGGCCGGGATGTCGTAGACCCACTTGCCCTGCTCGTGGTCGACGACCCACTCGTAGGTGGTCGAGCCCATGACGGCCGCGCCGATCCCGGCGAAGAAGTCGTCGTAGTTGAGCGGGCCCGCCGTGTCCTGGTCCTGGCGGAACAGCCACTCCAGGGTCGCCTTCTCGTCGGCGATGAAGCCGTCCAGGCTGCTCGCGGTGTAGTAGATGGTCCGGGTCATGCCGGGTCCTCCTTGGTGTCGTCGTCGGTCTCGGACTCGATGCGGGCGCGGCTCCACGTGATCGGGTCGCCGTCGTCCACATCCTGGCCGGCCAGCGCCAGCATCCGGCGCGCCAGCTGGCGGCGGTGGGCGGCGTAGGTGACCACGTGGGCGACCACGTCGCGCATCGCGAAGCTCTCGGGCGGGTCGCACAGGGCGTCGATCAGCACGTCGTCCCAGGCGCCGTCCCGCTCCAGGCGGCGGACCGTCGCCAGCCACCGCGCCGCCACCCCCTCGTGGCGTTCGATCAGCTCCCCGACGCCGGGGCTCCCGCCCGACGGCGGCATGGTGAGGCCCTCGATCGCGGCCAGCCACACCTCCTTGGTGAGCACCTGGTGCTCCAGCACCGCCGCGATCGACTCCTCGGGGCCGTCCCACGACAGAACGGTCAGGCCCGGCAGGCGGACCGCCCGGTACTCGTCGTCGGCCAGGCCCTTGGCGATCTCCAGCAGCGCCCGCGTGTCGTCGAGGTCGTGCAGGGCCAGCTGCTCGGTGAGCGGGTTCATCGGCTTCTCCTCGGCTCGGAACCACAACGAGGTCGGCGGGTGGAAGTGGATGCCGTTGGGTGCCGGCAGCCAGCTGCGCTCCCCCGACCCTGGTGGCGTCGACGGCGAACGCCCGAAGGCCGCCGAGAACGCCCGGCTGAACCCCTCGACCGACTCGTAACCCGCCGCCCACGCAGCATCGGTCACCGACGTCCCCTGGGCGACCTGCCACGCCGCCCGCTCCAGCAGGACCCGGCGCCGCATCGCCACCGGCGGCTCCCCCGTCGCTTGCGACAACCGCCGGTTGAAGTGGAACGGCGAGCTGAACGCCCCACCGGCCATGTCCCCCAGCCGGCGGCGGCCGTCACCCGCTCCGCCGGCCGCTCCGGCCTCGGGGCCCACGGCACCGGCGAGGACGACGTCCAGGAGCTCACGCAATCGGTCTCGGCGGGTCTCGGCCACCCCTCGAGTCTGATCCGCCGACCGGCGAACCCACCCGACCGTTCTTGCCCATTCCCGCCGCCTTGACGCCGCCCCGTCCCGGCGCCCGGCGCGACGGACGCTGCCGGGTCGATCGCTCTAGCCTCGGACGGTCATGGCGGGTGCGTACCTGGGGTGGGCGTTGGGGGCCTTTGGACTCGCGGCTCTCTCGGTGGTCTTCGCGGTCAGGCCCCGGTGGGGCTGGCGGCTGTCGGAGGGGTGGAAGTACGACGATCCCGTCGCCGCCGAGGAGTCCTACCTGTTCCATCGTTGGAACTCGTTCCGATCGGCGATCGTGGCCGTCCTGTGCGTCGGCGGCGGCATCGCGATGCTGCTCGTCGGACGCGCGCAGTGGAGGGAGGAGGCGGCCGAGAAGCGCTGCGAGAGGACCATGTCGGCGCTCCTGGCGGACTCCCGCGAGGACGACGCATCCCTGGAACAGGTGGCTGCCGAGCACGGCGTCGAGTTCGTCGCGCCCGACGATCGCACGTGGTCCGTCGACGTCTACGACGACGGCGGGCGCATCGGCTCGATGAGCCTCCTGGCGGACGACTACCACTGCTCGTGAGCGTCACCCCCTGACCACGACGTCGGAGGATCGGCGACGCTGAACCGCCCATGCCGCCCTGCTCGCCATGTCGGCTGCTCTGAGTGCAGCCATTGACGCCCTGGGTGAGGAGGGCTACAACGGCGAGTGCATCAGGCGGGTGCATGAGGAAGGCGGAGTCCCAATGACCGACCACGACCCGAATCGGGTGCCACCTGACGCGCCCTCGCCCGGGGCGCCCTACGCCCAGCAGGGCTACGGACCTCCGCCGGCCTATCCACAGGGACCACCCCAGCCACCACCGAGGGCGAAGGGTGGCGGCTGCGGCAAGGCGATGCTGATCACGGCGGTTGTGCTCGTCGGCTTGATCGCGGTCGGCGGGATCATCGGGGCCATCGCCGGTGGCGGTGACGATGACGACGACGACACCGCCGACCGTACCGAGGCGGTCGCCGGCGCGACCGAGTCGAACGGGCAGCCTGGTGACACCTCCCCGCCGGCCACCACCGCGGACTCGGATGACGGCCCCGAGGTCTATGCGATCGGCGAGACCGCCCACACCGGCGAGTTCGACGTGACCGTCCACGGCAAGCAGGACCCGTACGTGTCGAGCAACGAGTTCGACACGCCTCCTGACGGTCAGCGGTTCGTGGCGGTCGAGGCGACCGTGACCAACACGAGCGATGAGCCGACAGGGATCTCCACGCTCGTCGGCACCGAGCTGCTGGACCAGCTCGACCGGCCGTGGTCGATCGCACTCGCGGGTCTCGACCTGCCACAGCTCGACGCCATCACTGTGGCACCGGGCGAGGCACGGCGGGGCTGGGTCGTGTTCGCCGTCCCACCTGATGCCACTGATCTCCGGATCCGGATCAAGGGCAACCTGACCGCCAACGGCAGCGTCTTCCAGCTGTAGGCGACCCGGCAGACGACCCCGGGCGCCCCTGGCCACGGCCGGGCCGCTCGGGGTTCAGCCGTTGTCAGCTCACGGTCCAGACGTTGCCGTCGTAGGCCAGCGTGCCGGCCATGCCGCGTCGCACGATGGTGGTTCCCACGAGGAAGTGCCAGACGACGCGGGCCTCGCCGGACCGGCTGCGGAACAGGGCCATCCCGCCGGGACCTCTCTCGTTGCCCGGTAGCCCCTGGATGGGATCGATGCCCTCCGGGCCGGTGTGACCGAAGTAGGGCCGGGACGTCGAGGCGTACGGCGAGCACGGCGAGGTCGGCAACGGGCCCGAGCAGACGGCGATGCCGGTCGAGTACCGCGCCGAGTCCCAGTCGTTGCCCGAGAAGAAGACGTGGAAGGCGCCGCCAACGTCCATCATCGTGGGGTTCTCGATGGTGTGGAACGACGAACCGGCCTCCTCCCACGTGATGTCGGTGCTCCGCAGGACGTCACGCCGCGTCGACAGGTCGGCCGCCCCGGAGCCGTCCATGCGCACCACCGAGATGCCCGAGTCCGCACCGGTGGTGATGGCGTCGTCCCGGTAGACCATGTACAGGTCGCCGGCGTGCACGAAGGCGTCCGGGTCGAACGCCCACCGACCGTTGCCGGGGCAGACGACCTCGCCCTCGTCGGCGAACGGGCCGAGCGGTGAGGCCGATCCCGCCTTGCCGATGCACTTCTGGCCCGACCCTCGCTTCGACGCCGTGTAGTACATGACGTACCGGCCGCCGTGGTGCACGACCGACGGTGCCCATACAGCGCCTTCCGGCTCGGCCCATGCACCCGGACCGGCCGGCATCGCATCGCCGGTGATGCAGGCCAGGTCGAGCCCGATCGCGTCACCGCTGCCGCTGACGACGAACGGCACGAACCACCGGGCCCACACGCTCTCCTCACCGCAGGGACCGAAGCCCACCACGGTCGTCCCGTAGGTGACGTAGCCGTCGCCGGCGCCGTCTCCCGTGACCGGCGCGATCGTGTCGGGATCGGCGACCACGGCCCGGGTCGGTACCGACGCCAGGGGGCTCGGGCCACTCGGGGGCAGCGCCCGATCCGGATCCGGTGTGACCGTGCGATCGGGATAGCCCGCGTAGGGGTCGGGCGGCGGAGGTTGCGCCTGACCCGGCACGCCGGGGTTGGCCGCCGACGCCGCAGCGGGCACCGACGAGACGGCCGCCGCCAACACCAACACCATCGCCATCATCGTCACGGCGACGAGCGACACCGATCCACGGTCGTTCCTCACGCCCGCCTCCCCCCTGTCCCCGGTATGACGCAGCGCTCACGTAGTCAACCGGCTTCCCTACCCCGGGTGGTCGACGTTCAGACTCCTCGAGGCCGGGCGATCACGGGCTGATGGGGAGGCGGATCGGCACGCGGCGGTAGCCGCGCACGGTGCTGGTGTGGACGCGTTCGACGCCGGCGGGGTCGACGGCCCACTCCGGGAACCGGCGCAACGTCTCCTCGAGGGCGATGCGGCCCTCGAGGCGGGCGAGGGCGGCGCCGATGCAGAAGTGGATCCCGTAGCCGAACGTCAGGTGGTGGCGCATCGACCGGCGGATGTCGAACCGGTCGGGGTCGGCGAAGGCACGCTCGTCGCGCCCCGCGCTGCCGGTGAGCAACAGCACCTTGGAACCCTTCGGGATCACGACACCGTGGAGCTCGACGTCACGTGCGGTCCAGCGGCCGTTCACCGGCGAGGGCGGCTCGAACCTCAGCAGCTCCTCGACCGCGTTCGGGATCGCCTCGGCCTCCCTCACGAGGTCGGCGCGTTGGTCGGGGTGGCCGGCGAGCACGACGGCCGCGTTGCCGAGCAGCTTGGCCACCGTCTCGGTGCCCGCGGTGTAGAGCAGCAGGGTGAAGCTCGTGCACTCGTCCGGCGTGAGCCGGCGACGGGTGCCGTCCTCGTCGGTCACCTCGGCCTGGACCAGCGCGCTGACCAGATCGTCCTGGGGGTCGGCGGCCCGCCTGGTGACGAGATCGCCGAGGTACACGATCAGCTCGAGCGCCGCCGTCGCGCTCGTGTCGTTGACCATTCCGACGCCGGGCTCGATGTGGAACATGCCGTCGACGAGCCGGCGTGTCGGCTCCTGGTCCTCGGGCGGCAGGCCCACGAGCGAGGAGATCACCCGCGAGGGCAGCTGGGTGGCGAAGTCCTGGACGTAGTCGAACCCGGTGCCGCGGACGTGGGGGTCGAGCAGCTCGGCGCAGATCGCGCGCACACGGTCCTCGATGGCGCTCACCCGGCGAGGTGTGAACGCCCTCGACACCAGCGCCCGGAGCTCCGTGTGGTCGGGCGGGTCGACGAAGATCATCATCCCCGAGCCCTCGGATTCGGGGCCCATCCGCTCCAGCACCGTGCCCCGGGCCGAGCTGAACGTGGCGGTGTCCTTGTGGGCCACCTCGATGTCGTCGAACCGGCTCAGCGCCCAGAAGTCGAGCGTGTCGTTGCGGTACACCGGGGCCTCGTCGCGCATGCGCTTCCACACCGGATACGGGTCGTCGTCGAGCGCCTCGTCGTAGGGATCCCAGTACACATGCGAATCGGTCGAGCTCGATCGGGTCATCCTGCTCCCCTCATCCGGCGTGTCGCTCTGTGAACGTGACGCCGTAGCCGAACAGCTGCGCGTCGTCGAAGTGAACCTGGCGGTGGCCGGGCTCACCGAACTCGTACTGCACCCGGTACCCCGCCTCCACCGCCCGGGCCGTCGCGGCGTCGAGGTCGTCGACCTCCCACACGAGCGGCCCGATGGCGCCACGGCCCTTCCGCTCGACGTGCGGCTGGACGCGACTGGTCGGGCTGGCCGGGCCGAAGAGCTCGATGCCGACGGCGAGGTCCCACGTCGTGAGGACGTCCACGTCGTCGAGCCGTTGGACCGGCGGGATGTCGGCGCCCAGGACGTCGTTGAAGGCGTCGCGGGCCGCGTCGATGTCGCTGCCCGCGACCAGCAGCTCGACCCGCTGGAAGCGGCGCACGTGGGTCGGGGCCTCGCCCACTCCCTCGCTGCGACGTTCCGTGAACGTCACGCCGTAGCCGAAGAGCTGGTCGGCGTCGAGGTGCAGCTGGCGGACGCCCGGCGCACCGAACTCGAACCGGATCCGATGTCCCTTCGCCACGACCTCCGCCTTGGCGGCGTCGAGGTCGTCGACCTCCCAGACCAGGGGGCCGACGGCGCCGCGCCGCGGCTTGTCGTCGAACGACGAGCTCCGTGGGCTGGCGGGGCTGCTCGGGCCGTAGAGCTCGATGCCGAGCGCATAGTCGGCCGTGGTCACGACCTGCTGGCCCGGCACCTCCTCGGGAGGCGGAAGGTGCCCGCCGAGGAGGTCGTTGAATGCCCTCGCGGCAGCGGGGATGTCCTCGCCGGGCAGCAGCAGCTCGACGCGGTTCAGACGCCTGACCCTCATATCGCTTCCTCCGATCTCTCCGCCACGGCGGGAAGCACCTCGGTGGCGACCCGTTCGACGTACGGCCAGGCCACGTCGGGTGGGATGCCGCCACACAGCGGGTGCAGGGCCAGGTAGCCGTCGCGACGGAGCAGCTCGACGGCGCCGGCGACGTCGACGATCCGGTGCGAGCCTCCGGCGTCGCGGAGCTCGTCGACCGTCGAGGCCGGCGACAACGACAGCGTCCGATCGCCCGGGTTCCACGACGCGTACGTCGTGGCGTCGTGCAGGAGGTGGGGCCCGAGCTCCGCCCAGGCGCGGTCGACGTCGTCGGCGACGAACAGGGCGTACGGCGTGTCGCCGCTGGGCAGCACGACGGTGCCGGGCTCGACACCGTGCTCGGCGGCAGCCGATCGGTACGCCTCCTCGAGCGACACGTCGTGGGTCTGGGCCACGAAGTCGAGCCCGAGGCGCGCCGCCCGCCGGGCCGCCCTCTTCGTCCGGCCGCCGCACGCCACCAGCCGCGTCGCATCATCGACGGGCGGAGTGACGTCGCCGCGCCTCCCGGCGACGTCGACGGCGCCGTCACGCAGTGCCGTGAGCAGCACGCCGAGGTGCTCCTCGAAGCGCTCGCCTCTGCCTTCCCACGGAACGCCGTAGAGGTCGTACTCCTCGCGGCGATACCCGAGGCCCATCACGTACGAGACCCGGCCGCCGCTGATCCGGTCGAGCACCGCGATGTCCTCGGCGACGCGGACCGGGTCGTGGAGCGGCAGGAGCAGCGCGGCGACACGGATCCGCAGCGAGCTCGTCCGCGCCGCGATGGCGGCGGCGACGAGCAGCGGTGACGGGAGGTAGCCGTCCGCCGAGCCGTGGTGCTCGGAGACGGTGACGGCGACGCAGCCGTTGCGCTCTCCCCAGGCGGCCATGTCGAGCGCCGCCGCGTACGACGCCGCCGCGCGGGAGTGGTCCGGGGTGCGCAGGTCGAAGCGCAGGGCGTACAAGGCTCCTCCTCCTGTCAGCCGTCTCGACCGAGGATGCAGGTGTTGACGCCGGACGACATGAGCACGTGGGTGGCACCTTCCACCTGGTTGACCGCGGTCCCCCGGACCTGCCGGACGGCCTCGGTGAGCAGGTTCATCCCGTGGATGTACGCCTCTCCGATGAGGCCGCCGTTCGTGTTGACCGGCATGGCCCCGCCGCGGGCGATGCTGCCGCTGGCAACGTAGTCCTTCGCCTCCCCCGGCCCACAGAACCCGAGCGACTCGAGACCCCGGAACACGTGGGGTGAGAAGGCGTCGTAGATCATCGCCGCGTCGATGTCCTCGGGACCGACGCCGGCCATGGCGTAGACGCGACCGGTGCTGTCACCGCCCTGGCCGGCACCCTGCACCGCTCCGAGCACGACGGCGGGCGGCTGGCGGAGGTCCCGGGCCCGCTCGACGCTGGTGACCACGAGCGCCACGCCGCCGTCGCTCTCCTGGCAGCAGTCGAACAACCGCAGGATGGGCTCGACGATCCATCGCGACGCCTGGTGGTCGGCGAGCGTGACGGGCTGGCGGTGGAACCACGAGTCGGGGTTGGTGGCGGCGAAGTCCCGGATGCCGACGACGTAGCGGCCGAAGTCTTCGTTGGTGAGGCCGTGGGCCCGCATGAACGGCAGCAGCTGCAGCGAGAGGACCGCGGCCGGGCTCAGGGCCCCGTAGGGCGCCGCCCAGTTCGCGAAGCTCCACCCCGTGCCCGTCG
This sequence comes from Acidimicrobiales bacterium, assembly GCA_035316325.1. Classification (NCBI taxonomy): domain Bacteria; kingdom Bacillati; phylum Actinomycetota; class Acidimicrobiia; order Acidimicrobiales; species Acidimicrobiales bacterium. The sequence goes on along the minus strand of DATHJB010000040.1, from coordinate 58,260 downwards.
CCGGCGAGGACCGCGGGTCGCGGGCGCCGCCGAAGCGCCGGCCCGACCGGGCGTTGAGCGCCCGGTAGATCAGCACGTTGTCCGCGGCTCCGGTCGCCACCGCCATGGCGGCGGCGAAGGTGGTGGCGCCCGAGCCGCCGCCGCCGTGCGGGAGACGAACGGTGTAGGAGAGGTCGCGCACGCCCAGCACCCGCATGAGCTCGACGTCGTCGGTCGGGTCGATGGTGAACGTGACCATGCCGTCGACGTCGTCGACGGTGAGCCCGGCATCGGCCAGCGCGGCGAGGCTGGCCTCCGCCGCCAGCTGCAGCTCGCTGCGACCGGAGTCCTTCGAGAACTCCGTCTGCCCGATGCCGGCGACCGCGGCGACGCCGCGCATCAACGGGGCCCCGCCGGTCGGAACAGCGGCACGCCGACGCCGTCGTCGTCGGTGGGCGCGAAGAACACGTCGACCTCCATGCCGAGGTCGATCTCCTCGACAGGGACCTCGCAGACGTTGGACGTCACCTCCGGCCCCTCCTCCAGCTCGATGGTGGCCACGGCTATCGGTAGCTCGAACCACGGGCTCGGCGGGTGGTGCACGATGACGAAGCTCGCCACCCGACCGCGACCGGACATCTCCCGTGCCACGCGGTCGGCGCTGTGGCACACCGGGCACAGCGGCGACGGCGGATGGCACAGCTCGCCACACGCGCCACACGCCTGGATGAGCAGCCGGCCCTGCCCCGCGCCCTCCCAGTAGAAGGCGTTGTCGGCGGTGAGCACCGGCGTGGGGCGCCGTGGTGTGGTGCCGGCGGTCGTCATGCAGCCGACAGCCCGTAGACCCGGGCGGCGTTGCCGGCGACGATCAGCTGCCGCTCGTCGGGGGGGATGTCGGCGAAGAGCTCCTCGACCACCGTGCTCGAGTTCGGCCAGGTCGAGGCCGGGTGGGGGAAGTCCGTCGACCACATGATGTTCTCCACGCCGACGTCGTGGCGCTGGGCGAGGCTCGCGGCGTCGCCACCGATGAAGGTCAGGTACATCTGGGCGCGGAAGGTCTCGGACGGCGGCTTCGTGACGCCGGGGAACATGTGCTCCCGGCCGCGGCGCCACTGCGCGTCGAGCATGCGGAGCCACATCACGAAGATGTGGAAGGCGGGCTCCACGAACACGACCCGCAGCTTCGGGAACCGCTCGAGCAGGCCGGTCATGAGCCAGAACGACAGGTTCTCGACGATCATCAGCCCCGGCAGCGAGGTGAAGATGCTCTTGTAGGGAGTCGGGTCGGAGCGGTAGACGTCGAAGAGGGTGTTCTTCAGACCCAGGTGCTGGCTGATCGTGAGGCTGGTCTCCGACAGCGCCGCCCACAGGGGGTCGTAGGTGGGCTCGTGGTAGGGCGGGAAGCCGAGCTCGGTCGGGTAGTTGGGCAGCTGCACCGAACGGGCGCCGAGGTCGGCGAGGCGGCGCACCTCGTCCACGGCGTGGTCGATGTCGATGATCGGGAGCTGGTAGCTCGCGACGAGGCGGTCGGGTTCGACCGCGACGAAGTCGGTGAGGGCGTCGTTGAACGCGCGCGCCACCTCCTTCCAGTGCTCACCGGCGTGGTGGAACTGACGGAAGGCGCTGAGCTCGGAGTAGAGCACCTCGGCGTACACGCCGTCGCGGTCCATGGCCGCGAGTCGGGCGTGGGGGTCCCAGTAGCCGGGATCCGTGGCGCCCGGTGCGAGGTCGCCGAAGTCCTCGAGGCTCTGGCGGTGTCCGCCGCGCTGCTCGAGCTCGAAGTCGTCGAGCGTCCTGACCGCCGCCTCGTAGGACTCGAGGGCGCTCGACGGCAGCCGCTCCTTCACCCAGTCCTCGGTGATGCGCACGTGCGAGTCGGCGGAGATGAGTCGCTGTTCCATGGTCTCTCTTCGTTCCGGTCGTGGGTTCAGGCCCGAGCGCGGTCTGCGCACTCGTCGTGGACGGCGGCGACGACGTCCTCGGGAAGGTCCAGCTCGGCGAGGATCTCGCCGGTGTGCTCGCCGAGCGTGGGAGCCTCTCCGGGCACGCTGGCCGGTGTGGCCGAGAAGGCCACGAACGGCGTGTCGGCCGGGGCGGTGACGAGGCCAGGAGCCGAGATCTCGACCGGGACCCCAGCGCCGTCGAGGGCGGCGAACCAGTCCTCGGCGCGGCGGCCGGCGAACGTCGCCTCGAGCAACCTGGCGAGCTCGTCGTCGTTGGCCCCGCGAGCGGCGGCGTCGGTGAACCGGGCGTCGGCGACGAGGTCGACCCGGCCGATCGCGTCGCAGAGGCGCCGCCAGTGGTCCTGGGTCACGGCGGCGAGGCAGATCCAGCCCTCCTCCGTCTCGTACAGGCGGTACAGCGCGTCGAGCCCGAGCTGCATGGCGTCGAGCCGGGGACGGTCGGGGCCCGAGCCGTCGGGGAAGGCGTACGTCCCCGACGACGTGGCCAGGCAGGCGCCGAGGATCGAGCAGCCGACCTCCTGGCCCTCGCCGGTGCGCTCGCGGTGGTAGAGCGCCTGGAGGATCCCGATCGCCACGAGGAAGCCGTTGCCGAGATCGCCCATCGACGTGCCGAAGAACGGCCGGCCGCCCCGCGAGCAGCCGCCGTCCTCCCACTCCTGGCCGGCCAGAGCCGATCCCGACTGGTCGGTGCCGGGGATGTTGCGGGCGGACCGGTCGCGGTCGAACCCCCGGCTGGCGCAGTAGACGATCGAGGGGTTGAGCGCGCGGAGGTCGTCGTAGCCGACGCCGAGCCGCTCGGCGACGCCCCACCGCATGTTGTGGGTCACGACGTCGGCCGTCTCGACCAGCTTGTGGAAGGCGGCCAGCCCCTGCGGCTTGCCGAGGTGGAGGAGCACACCGCGCTTGCCCCGGTTGGCCATCTGGCCGATGCCGGTGTCCATCCAGGGCCCGTCCCACGGCGCCATGACCTTCATCACGTCGGCGCCGAGGTCGGCGAGCAACGACGAGCCGTAGGGCCCGGCCAGGGCAAGGCCGATGTCGAGGACTCGGACCCCATCCAGCGGGCCCGCCGACCTCGGCGCGGCGGCCCGTGATGTCACGGCCGGCGTCGGCGTCGACGCCGCCGCCTCGTCGAGGACCACGTCGGTGTGCTCGCCCCGCCGGGGCGCGGGGCCCCGCACACGACCGGGCGACGCGCTCAGCTCCGTGATCACGCCGAGGTGCCGGATGCGGCCGAGCTCGTGGTCCGGCACCTCGACGATGCTCCCGTCCTCGAGCAGCAGAGGGTCGGACAGGGCCTCCTCCGGTGACCGGACGATCTGCACGCCCTCCTTCACCCGCTCGGCCCACCGGCGCCAGGCCTCGGCCGGGAACCTCTTGAACGCGGCCTGCATCAGGGGCAGGTAGTGGAACAGGACGACGATGTTCTCGGGCTCCATGCCGATGCGGGCCGGGTCGACGCGGCGGTGCTCGTACTCCGGTGCCGGTGCCGCCTCGAGCCGATCGTGCTCAGCCGCCTGGATGACCGACAGCGGCTTGATCGGCCACTGGTGCACCCACCGGCCGTCCTGGCACTCGAAGAGCCCCCGGGGCGCGCCCCGCAGGTTCATCCAGGTGCCGCCGACGGCGCCACCGCTCCGTCCGCTCGTCGGAGCGAACGCCGCGCGCGACAGCAGCGATGTCTCGATGTGCTGGCCGACGCCCGTGCGCTCCCGGGCGACGAGGGCCGCCGCGATGGCCAGGGTGGCGTGGTAGAAGCCGTTGAGGCTCATCCACGGCGAGGCACTGAAGATCGGTCCGTCGGGGCGCGCCGCCTGCTCCGCGCCCTCGGGGATCTCCACCTCGGGCAACCCGAGATCGCCGGTCGACATGATGCCGCCGCGCTGCGCCCACTGTGACCCGGTCCTCGCCGCGACCAGCGCCTCGTAGCCGGGCCGGTCGCTGTGCTCGTTGCCCTCGCCGTAGGCGGTGACGGAGCAGGTGACGAGACGGGGGTTGCGGGCGGAGAGCGCGTCATGCCCGATGCCGAGGCGCTCGGTCACACCCGGACGGAACGAATCGAGCACGACGTCGACCCGAGCCGCGAGGGCGAGGAAGGCCTCCCGCCCGGCGGGATCGTGCAGGTCGATGACGGCGCTGCGCTTCCCCCGGTTCCACACCCGGTGCCCGGGGTGCTCGGCGAACGGATCCTCCGGCGGCTCGATGCGGGTCACGACCGCACCGTGATCGGCCAGCATCATCCCCGCCATCGGGCCGGCGATCCCCCAGGTCAGCTCGAGTACGCGCAAGCCCTCGAAGGCACCGGCCATCTCTCCCCCTGAATTCGTTAGCGTTGGCTAATCATTCCTGCGAGGGAGTCGCCGCGTCAAGTGCGCCTGGGTGGGTCAGCCGCCAGTACCGGAACATGGCCTTGCTCCACAGGATGAGGCCCTCCTCGGCGATCGCGCGCTCGTGCTCGGGCAGCTGCGCGGCGACGCGGTCCAGGGGCTCCCGGATGGCCGCGTTGGCCTCGGCCAGGGCGCGCCGGCCGGCCCGGGTGACGGCCAGGGTGGTACGCCGCCGGTCGCGCTCGTCGACCTGCCGCTCCACGAGCCCGCGCTCCGCCAGGCCGTCGACGAGGCGGGTCACCACCGGCGGGCGGACGGTGAGCCGGTACGCCAGCTCCGACGTCGTGGTCGGCTCGACGGCCAGGTAGGCGAGCGTGCGGTACTTCTGGATCGTCAGCCCCTGGGTCTCCAGGACGACCTCGAACGAGCGCGCCAAGCCGGCGATCGCCGATTCCACGGTCGGACCAGCGCGGCGCGGCATCACACGGACGCTACTGATCCCGACGCACCGAACGAGCACCTCACCCGCTGGCGAGCAGATCGTCCGCTGCCCAGAGTCGTCGGAAGGCGGGCTCACCGGCAACCTCGGCGGCCCCGCCCCTGGTGGCGACCCGCCCACCCTCGAGCACCACGATGTGGTCGGCGCGCGCCGCCACCTCGTGCCGGTGCGTCACCATCAACGTGGTGACCCCCAGGGAGGCGACGGCAACCAGGACCCGTCCCTCGACGTCGCCGTCGAGCGACGACGTCGCCTCGTCCAGGACGAGCAACTCGGGCCGAGCCAGCCAGGCACGGGCCAGCGCGATGAGCTGCCGCTGGGCGTGGGTGAGGTTCCGCCCCTCCTCCTCCACCGTGTGGTCGTAGCCGTCCGGGCCGGCGACGAGCAGCTCGTGGGCGCCTACGGCGACGGCCGACGCCTCGACGTCCTCACGGCTGGCGTCGGGGCGGCCGTAGGCGATGTTCGACGCGACCGTGCCGCGGAACAGGAACGCGTCCTGGGGCACGATGCCGATCCGGCTGCGGTAGCCGGCGAGGTCGACGTCGCGGAGGTCGCGGCCGGAGACGACGACCCGCCCGACGTCCGGGTCGTAGGTCCGTGACAGCAGCTTGGCGACACTGGACTTCCCGGCACCCGTCACGCCGACGAGCGCCGTTACCCCACCGGCCGGCATCGTGAAGGAGACGTCGGCGAGGACCTGCCGACCCGCGTGCGGGTAGGCGAAGTCGACGTGGTCGAAGGCGACCGGGCCCACGATCGCCGGGCACGGGGGCGCACCCTCGGCGACGACGGGCAGGACCCGCACGCGGAACGGCTCCCGCACGCGGTCCCACGAGACCCGGACCTCGAGCAGCCGCGCGTACAGACCGCCGATCGTGCCGAGCGGAAGTGTCCCGCCGACGGCGAGGAGCTGGACCGTGAGCGCCGAACCCGTGGACAACCGTCCGGCGAACACCTCCTCACCCGCCCGCCACAGCACGAGCAGGGACAGGACCTGACCGGTCGCGTCGATCACGGAGGTGTACGCACTGGCCACGACCGCCACCCACCAGCGGGCGCGGCGGCGCTCCCAGCACGCGTGCACGAAGCGCCGCAGCTGGAGGCCCAGTGCCCCGAGGTGACGGATCTCGTGCCGGGCCGTGAAGTCCTCCTCGAACTTGGCCGTCACGACACCGAGCTCGTCGCGGGCCCAACCGTTGGCCTGCATGGCCAACGGGAGCTGGATCGCGGTCAGACCGACGATGACGACCACCCCGCCGATCACGACCGGCGCGGTGGCGGGTGCGATCACGAGGATGGCGCCCATCGCCACGAGGACGCGGGCGATGTTGGACACCAGGATGAAGCCCGGGCCCTGGAAGAACACGAGCAGCGTGTCGAGGTCGTTCACCACCCGGGCCGCCACCTCACCGGGTTGCTCCCGGTCGTAGAAGTCGATGCCGAGGCGGGTGAGGCGGTGGAACACCCTCCGGCGCAGCAGGTGGATGACGCCCTGGTTGAAGCGCTCGGCGGAGACACGGAAGACGTACCCGGTCACGCCGATCACGGCACCCATGGCCATCATCACGTACGCCCACCGGTACGCCGCTGCCTCGCTCTCCTCCACGAGGTCGACGACCCGGCCGAACAGGATGTCCGGCGAGCTCACGGCGAGGGCCTGGGCCAGCACCGCCACGAACGCGAGCGCGGCGACCGCCCGGAACCGCCGGAGCACGGCGCGCAGCGTCGGCTCCCTCTCGTCGGCGACGACGTCCTCGGGCAGCGACGGAGCGACGTCGTGCAGGCCGACGCCCGTCAGCTCGGCGACCGGGGCCGGGACCTCGGCGAGCGGGGCCGCGGCGCCCGGCAGGTGGTGCAGCGACCCGCCGCTCGCCAGCCGGCGGACCTCGTCGGCCACGGCCCTGGCGCCGTCGCGCCGGGTGACGAGCAGGATCGCGAGGTCGGGCGCGAACCGTCGCACCCGGCGCAGGACGTCGATCTCGAGCGACGGGTTGACGGCCGACAGGGCGTCGTCGAGGACGAGCAGGCGCGGCCGCGCCAGCAGCGCCCGGGCCATCGCCACGCGCTGGCGCTGGCCGCCCGACAGGGTGAGGCCGCGGTCACCGACGGCACCGTCGAGGCCGCCGGTGAGCGACGCCGGGACATCCTCGGCCCCGGCCGCCTCGAGCGCGGCGAGGATGTCGTGGTCCGTGACGTCGGGCGCCGCTCCCATCGTCAGGTTGTCCCGCAGCGAGAGCGCGAAGAGGAGGGGCTCCTCGGTCACGACTCGGACGCTCCGGCGCAGCTCCACCGGGTCGAGCTCGTCCATCGGCACGGCCTCGAGCAGCGCCCGGCCACGTGTCGGGGCGAGCAGGCCCGCGGCGACGGCGACCAGCGTCGACTTCCCCGACCCGGGCCCGCCGACGACCATGACGAGCTCACCCGGGGCGACATCGAGGTCGAGCTGGTCGAGGACGACGCGCTCGCCGAGCTCGACGGACACGCCGTCGAGGCCGAGGCCGAGCGAAGGGCCGGGCAGCGATCGCCCGCCCGCCAGGGGCTCGTTGCCCAGGGCGAGCATCTCCGTCAGGCGGTCCTGGGCACTGCGGACGTACTGCCACGCGCTCACGACGTCGCCGAGCGGCGCCGCCACCTGGATGACGATGGTGCCCGCCTGGAACGCGAGGAGGAACGTACCGAGCGTGAGCCTGCCGTCCGCGACGAGGCGGGCACCGGCGAGGAGGATCACGCCCTGCATCAGGTAGGGGAAGCCCCGGATGACGATGTCGTACCGGGCGAGAAGGCGCACCCGCGCCAGCGCGAACTGGTAGGCGCGGTCGGCCACGGCGTGCAGCCGGCGCCGCTCGTGATCCTCCCGGCCGAAGGCGCGGACCACCCGGATGCCGCGCACCGGCTCGTCGATGGCGGTCATGACCTCCGCGCGCTGGTTCAGGTCGGCCCAGCTGAGTTGCCGCAGCCGGTCCTTGAAGCGGGCGATGAGCCACAGGTCGACCGGGAGCACGACCATGCCGAGCAGGCCCATCGGCGGGCTCAGGATGGTGATGAACACCAGCAGCGCCCCCAGCACCGGTAGCAGGGCGCCGAGGAGCGGAAGCACCCCCAGAACCGACTGCAGGAGCTGGAGATCGGTCAGCGTGCGGGTGACCAGCTGGCCACCGGCGACGGCGTCGAGCCTGCGCAGCTCGGCCGTCTGGATGCGCGTGTACAGCCACACGCGCATGTCGAGCTCCACCGTGTAAGCGACCCGCTGGAGCATGAGGCCCGACGCGATGCTGGCAGCGACGCCGACGAGCACCCACGGGACGGCCCGCCGCACGAAGGGCCACAGCGGGACCGCCTGGTCGACGATGCCGCGGTCGACCATGCCCCGCGTGAGGTTGGCGACCATGATGCCCGCGACCGCGACGACGAGCGTGAGGGCGACGACGAGCTTCACGTTGCGCCGCTGTCGGCTGAGCAGCGCCCAGAACAGCGACGTCCGGGCGTTGCGATGCACGGACCGCGCCGCAACCACCCAGCCACGGGCCCTCATTGCCCGACGACCTCCCCGATCGCGCCGGCGGCGCGGCCCGACCGTGCGACGACGGCCCGGGTCGATCCGAGGTAGGACGCCACCACCTGCTCGTCGTTCAGCACGACGTCGGCGTCGCCGTCGACCACCACCCGCCCGAGGTCGAGGGCGAGCAGGCGGTCGGCGACGCCGCTGACGAGCGGCATGTCGTGCTCGATGAGCAGGATGCTCGCCCCGGTGAGCTCCCGTATGCGCAGGAGCACAGGCCCCAGGGCCTCGGCCTCCCGCTGGGCGATGCCGGAGGACGGCTCGTCGAGGAGCAGCACCTTCGGCGCCAGGCCGGCCTGGCACGCCAGGTCGACGACCCGCCTCGTGCCGGTGGACAGCTCCCCGATGAGCGAGTCGGCATAGCCGGCGAGGCCCATCAGCTCGAGCAGCTCGTCGACTCGGGCTGCGGCACGCCGGTCGGCGGCCCGTAGGCCGGGCCAGTCGAGGGCCGCCGCCACGGCACCGCGTGTGCCGCGGTGGCCGTCGAGTGCCGTGGTCACCACCTGGCGGACCGTCAGCGCCCCGAACAGCCGGGCGTCCTGGAACGATCGTGCGAGGCCGAGCCGGGCACGACGGTCGGCGCGCAACGTGGTCACGTCGCGCCCGTCGAGCACGATCGCCCCCTCGTCCGGTGCCAGGAACCCGGAGACGAGGTCGAACAGGGTGGTCTTCCCGGCACCGTTCGGCCCGACGATCCCGAGGATCTCCCCCTCGCCCACCTGGAGGCTGACGTCGTCGATGGCCCGCAGGCCGTCGAACCGCTTGACGAGGTGGCGCACCTCGAGTGGGGCCACCCCGGTCGTCGCGGGCCGCCGCCTCTCGGCCCGCGACGAGGCACCCGGGACCGGCGCCACCGCACCCTCGAGGAACACCGACCGCAGGATGTCTGGCCGTTCGAGCAGCTCGTGGGTCGGGCCCCGGAAGCGGACCTCCCCCTTCTCCATGAAGTAGGCGGTGTGGGCCACCGTGAGGGCCAGGTTCACCGACTGCTCGACCAGGAGGATCGTCGTCCCTCGCCGTTGGAGGTCCCGCACCACGTCGAGCAGCTCGGCGACGACGACCGGTGCGAGCCCGAGCGACAGCTCGTCGATGACCAGGACCCGCGGCCGGGCCATGAACGCCATCGCCAGCGCGAGCATCTGCTGCTGGCCGCCGGAGAGGGCGGCCGCCTGGTCGTCGAGCCGCTGGGCCAGGCCGGGGAAGAGCCCGAGCACCTCGGCCCGGCGCTCCCCGACACCGGCACGGTCGTGCCGGTCGAGCCAGCCGGCGAGCCGCAGGTGCTCGCTCACCGTCAAGGTCGGGAAGATGCCGCGCCCGCCGGGAACGTGGGCGAGCCCGAGGGCCGCGACGCGGTGCGGTGGGTAGCCGGCGATGTCGGTGCCCTCCCAGCTGATCGAGCCCCGCGTCGGGCTGACGAGCCCCGACAGCGCCCGGAGCACCGTCGACTTGCCGGCGCCGTTGGTCCCGAGCAGCGCGATCGTCTCGCCCTCCGCCACTTCGAGGTTGACGCCGAACAGGACCTGGACCTGTCCGTAGGCGACGTCGACCGAGCGGAGGCTGAGCAGGTTGGGCTGCCGTCCGCCGAGCGCCAGCTCGGGGAAGCTGAAGTAGTCGAGCTCGGGGGCCGCACGGCGCAGGAACCGCCGCACGTGGCGTGGCGCCCGCGACGGCGGTGGCCGCCAGGCCGCGACCGCGTCGCGGCGCCTGACCGCCCGGTCCGTGGTCGTCGGGCCCGCCGGCTCGGTCGGGTCGTGGGTCAGTGCCCGGATGGCGAGGCCCCGCCGGCGCGCCACCCGACGCAGGTAGGCATCGCGCCATCGGAGCAGGCCACCCCCGAGGCCGCCGGGGAGGAACATGAGGACGCCCAGGAGTCCGATGCCGCTGCCGGCGAACGTGAACACCGTGCGGAACTGCTCCGGGACGACGGTGTTGAACCACTCGGTGCTCTTCAGGAACACCGCTCCGAGCAGGGCCCCGGGCACCGACCCGAGGCCGCCGACCACGACCATCGTCAGGACGCGGATGCTCTCGGCCGGAGCGAAGATCTGCTCGCCGAGAGCACGTTGGTGGTAGGCGAGGAGCCCGCCGGCGAGCGAGGCGTAGAAGCCCGACAGCGCGAAGGCCGTCAGCTTCGCCCGGCCGATGTCGACGCCGAACGCCTGGGCGGTGCGGCCGTTCTCGCGGGCGGCCACGAGGACGCGGGCGATGCGCGACCGCTGCAGGCCGCGGACCGACAGGAGCATGAGGCCGAGCACGACGAGGCAGACGTAGTAGAAGGTCGTCTCGTCGCCGATGTCGAACCGCCCGAACAGCGGCAGCCGCTCCACCTGTTCGACGATGTTGTCCGGCAGGACCTCGAAGCGGTCCCGGTCGAGCAGGTAGGACGACGTCGTCACCGCGAACGCCAGCGTCGCCATCGCGAGGAACAGCCCGCGGATCCGCAGGGCCGGGAGGCCGATGACGACCGACGCGACGGCGCCGACGAGCCCGGACAGCAGCAGCGAGATCGACAGGTCCCAGCCTCGGTGGACGTTCACGATCGAGGTCGCGGCCGCGCCGACGGCGACGAAGGCCATGTGGCCGAGGCTGATCTCGCCCGACCACCCGGTCAGCAGCACGAGGGACACCGCGATCATGGCGTAGATGGCCACGGCTGCGGCGAGGTTCACCTTCGCCGCACCCATGGTCGACGGCAGGACGACGAGGAGGGCCACGACGCCGGCGACGCCGGCCCACCGCACGAACCGCACCTCCGGCAGGCGAGCCAGCGCGGCGGGCACCGGGCGCGCGTCGGCCGCGTCCTGCCACGACGACGCGGCTTGGTCCTCGACCCGCGACTCGCGCCCGCGGCGCTGCACGAGCAGCCCCACGAGCACGATCACGAAGAGGACGGGATCGACGAGCGTCGACGACCCGGTGTTCCACAGGATCGCCGTCTCGACCACACCGAGCATGCCCGCGGCGACGAACATCGTCCCGAACCGCTCCATGCGAGCGAGAACGGCCGCCGCCAGCGCCCTCACCAGGATCGACGGCCCGAACGCCGAGCCGAGGGGTACGCCCACCAGACCGGCGCGCAGGGTCACCGCGACGGCCGACAACAGCGCGGCGACCACCCAGGCGACGTTCTGGGTCAGGCCGACGTTGATCCCCAGCAGCGACGCCCGGTCACGGTCCTCGGCACTGGCACGGATGGCGATGCCGATGTTCGTGTACCGGAGGAACCCGAACAGGCCGACGATCGCCACGACGCTCGCGGTCACGGCGAGCAGGTCGTTCGCGTCGAACACGACCGGTGGCAGCTCGAGGGTCCAGCCGAACGGCGGTGCGATGCGGGTGTCCGGGAGGATCGACCCCATCCAGAACGGGATCGCCAGGCCGAGGGCGACGAGGATCTGGGCGACGCCGACGGTGACGACGACGACGATGAGGCGCGGCGCCGTGCTGAACCGCCGGATGACGAACCGTTCGACGGCGAACCCGAGGGCCGGTCCGGTCACCAGGGCGACCGGCAGCGCCGCCCAGTACGACCAGCGCCACTGGTTGACGAGGCTCACGAACAGGCTCGCCGGGACGACGCCGAGATCGGCCTGCGCGAAGTTCACGATCCGGTTCGAGCGGTAGACCAACGCCAGGCCGAAGGCGATGAGGCCGGTGAGGGATCCGAGGACCATCCCCTTGAGGGCGACGCCGACCGGTGTCGGCCAGACGAGCTGGAGGGCGCCGTAGAGCGCCCCGACCACCAGGACGGTTCCGGCGGCACGCCGCGCTCGCCCGCCCCACGCCGGGTCGAGCGTCAAGGCGGTCACCCGTCGTCTCCCAGCGCACAGAGAGGGGCGACGCCACCATCGGTCCGGTCGCAGTCGCTCGAGCCGTCGTCGCCGCGGAGGAGGTCCGCGCACCCCCGCGACTCGATGGCCGCGGCCCGCCCGACGTGGTAGCCCGAGCGCGCCCACGACGACTCGCGCCGCGCGTGCTCGTCGACGGCCTCGATCGTCTCGCCGTCCCGCACCACCCAGGTGAGCACGTCGCCCTGCGTGTCGGCGTCGTCTTCGCGCAGGTGCAGCTCGGCGCTGACGAACGTGACGCGGTCACCGCGATCGGTCACCTGGCGGGCGTTGCGAAGCCCACCGTCGGCGTGCAGCCGTGTGCTGATCGCGCCCACCACGCTCGTGGGCGGCACCTCGCACGCGGCGGTGTCGGGCTGCGGCATGCCGCACCCCACGGCGACGACGCCCGAGCCCATGGCGACGACGCCCGCAACGACGGCGAGCGCCGACCCTCGTCGGTGGCCAACGACCACGTGTCCCCCCTCCCCTGTCACCCTCGCCGATCCACGATCCAACGGTCACGGCGTCGACAATTTAGTTAGCATAGGCTATGTATAGTGAGCACTATGTAGCGGCGGCCGCACCCACGGCCGGTCCTTGGGGGGACGACGAACGTGAAGCTCACACCTCGCTCCCGGCGCCGCTCGGCGCTGGCGGGAGCAGTCATCGCCGGAATGCTCGCCACTGCGTGCGGGTCGGGATCCGACTCCGACGACACCGGTGCGCCGGGCACCGCCAGACCGGGGCAGACCGGCGCCGAGATGGGGTCGGAAGAAGCGCTCGGCTCACCCGGCTGCGACCCGGCGACGAAGCGCACCAGCTTCTTCTTCGTGAACGGAGGGCCCCTCTGCGTCAACCCGTGGGACACCGGCGACGACAACGGCGGCGCCACCGCGCCGGGTGTCACCGACACCATGGTCGAGATCGTGGTGTACGTGCCGAACGAGACGATGCAGGAGTCCATGACGTCGACGGGGGCGGTCCAAGCGGTCACCGACCAGCGCACCGGCAAGGCGGCCTCCTACGCCGACATGATCCGCGACTACGACGCCGCCTACCGGCACGCCATCGAGCAGCTCCACAGCTTCCAGACCTGGGGTCGTACCCCGGAGTTCACGGTGGTGGAGGCCTCAGGGCCCGACGAGGCGTCCCAGCGTGCCGACGCGGTCCGGGTCCTCGCCCTGGAGCCGTTCATGGTCATCGACGGGTCGAACCTCACCACCGGTGCGCCGTTCTTCGCCGCCGCCGTCGCCAACGCCGAGGTGGTCGTGCTCGGCTACATGGACGGCAACGCGGCGGAGCAGGCGCCCTACCGGTGGGGGTCGCAGTCGCCCACCGCCGGCACCTACCTGCTCGCGAGCTTCCTCGGCCAGAGCCTGTCGGGCCGGCCGGCGCGGTACGCCGGCGACGAGCTCCGGGCGGAGGAACGGGTCTTCGGCATCGTCCACCCGGCCGACAACTGGGACGACGGTCTCCTCGAGGACCTGCTCGACGAGAACGGCTCGACGCCCATGGCCGTGTCGCTGGAGGCCGGCCCCGACGCGTCCGACGCCCAGCAGGCGGCGACGACGATGGTGACGAAGCTCAAGTCGGGCGGGGTCACCTCGGTCGTGCTCCACACCGGCCCGACGGTGGTGACCGCGCTGATGGCGGCCGCGGAGGCCCAGGGCTACGAGCCCGAGTGGATCTTCACGGGCTTCGGGTTCCAGGACTTCGACCTCTTCGGTCGCCAGAACGAGGCCGACCAGATGGAGCACGCCTTCGGCATGGGCATCCTGCCTCCGGCGACCGCCCAGCCCGCTGACGGCACCCCGGTGCCGCCCGCGCCCGACCCGTTCGCCTGGTACTGGGGCGACGACCAGGGCGTGTACGGCCCGCCGGGGCTCCTCTGGATGACCTTCGTGTACGGGGCGATCCACTACGCCGGCCCGGACCTCAACGCCGAGACGGTCCGTGACGGCCTCTTCGGCGTGCCGGCGCAGGGAGGAGCCGACGAAGGCACGACCGGGTTCCTCACCGGGTACGGGCGCACGACGGGACTTCCCTACGACGAGTACGCCGTGCTCGGCGCCGACCGGAACCTCATGTGGTGGAACCCGGAGCTCGAGGGCGGCACCCAGGTCATCCCGTCGCTCGTGGGCACCGGGAAGTGGACGTACCTCGACGGCGCCACCCGGTACCGCTACGGCGACTTCCCCACCGAGGAGCCGACGTTCTTCGACCCCTCCGACTCGGTCGCGGAGGTTCCCTCGACGTCGGCCTATCCCGAGGGCCTGTCTCCCGAGCTCTCACCGTGCGAGGGCTGCCCATCGGCCGGACGATGAACGAGCGTCCGCCGCGGCTTGGTCAGTGCTGGGTGCGCTCGGCCAGGAACTCCTCCTTGAAGACGATCTTCCGCTCGGAGGATCGGGGACGGAAGTTCAGGAACCGCACCCCCTGGTCGCCGACGCGGAAGCCGTAGAGGGTCCACGCGGGGACGAAGACGGCGCTGCCGACGCCGACCTCGCGGTTTCCGAAGTGCACGCTGCCTTCGAGGATGTACATGATCTCGTCCTCGACGTGCGCGTGCGGCGCCGACACCGCGCCCGGTTCACGGGTCACCTCGAAGAGCTCGAGCTCGTCGGCGGCGCCGAAGATGTGACGAACCGACACCTCGGCGGCGCCCTGGGCCCGCCAGCGGTCGGCGTCGCCGTTCCCGTCGGTGATCTCGGCGAGCCGGCGTACCGGGATCTCGTCGGCCATCCCGAACTTGATGGTTGCCATGTCGACGTCCTTTCCTACGACCGTCCGGACCGCAACGACTCTCGTTCCGGCGTCGCGGGGAAGCCGGCCTCGGCTTCACCCTCGGCACCCGCCTTCAGCGGCACGTGCGGCCAGTCCCGCCCGTCGAAGACGATGATCACCGTGGCTCCGTCGGGCCCGGCCACCACGGGGCCGTAACCCGTGCCGGCGCCGACCACGCGGATGTCACCCGGGCCGTACGAGCGCCTCGTGACTTCGACCGTGCCGGAGACGACGATCTCGGCGTAGGCGACGTTGTGCGTGTGGGGCGGCACGTGGAAGTTCGGTGGGTAGTGGACCTGCATCACCGTGGTCGCCGAGTCCGGGGCCGTCTCCTGGTCGTGCGCCAGGACGAACCAGCCCGACTTCAGTCGGTCGGGGAGCTCCTCATAGCCGAGATCGCTCCACGAGGTCTCCCGCTGCCACCTCGTCGGGGGTGTCGGCCTTGCGTCGTCCATGGGGTCCTCACTCTCGCGGTTGCCTGCCGGGTCTCGAGTCGTCGGGCTCACGTCAACACACGACCGCCGTCGGCCACGATGGTCTGCCCGGTGAGCGGTGCGCTCAGATCGGTGGCGAGGTAGATCAGCGTCCCGACGAAGTCCTCCGGGACGAAGCGTCGCCCGAGGATCTGCTGCCGCACCGCGGACTCGCCGATCTCGGTGCCGTCGATGCTGTCGAGGCTCGGCTTGTCCCAGATGAGACCTGGCGCCAATGCGTTCACCCGCACGCCGGCCGGTCCGTACGCCCGAGCGAGCGACCTGGTGAGGCTGAGCACCGCAGCCTTGGACGCCGCGTAGTGCGCGAGGTGCGTGGGGCCGGACAGCGCGCTGGTCGAGGAGATGTTCACGATCGTCCCGCCCGACCGCGCTCGCATGGCGGCTGCTGCCGCGCGGCTGCAGATGAACGTCCCCTTCACGTTGACCGACATCACCCGGTCCCACTCGTCGAGGTCGAGGTCGTCGAGGTGGGTCCACGAGATGCCCGCGTAGAGCGCGGCGTTGTTGATCAGAGAGTCGAGCGCGCCGAGCTCGTGGAGCGTGACGTCGACAGCTCCGGTGACGGCTTCCGGGTCGGTGATGTCGACGCCCAGGGCGATGGCCGACCCACCTTGGTCCCCTATCTGCGCCGCGACCCGGCCCGCTCCTCGTTCGTCGACGTCGAGCACTGCGACGGCTGCGCCGGCACGCGCCGCAGCGAGGGCGTACACCTCGCCGGCGTTGTTGCCGCCACCGGTGATCATGACCACCTTCCCGAGGAGGGGCTGGCCCTCGTGCGACGGGACGGAGCGCTCCATCAGGACGGCCGGAAGGTCACGACGAGCGACTCCGGGTAGCGGATGACGCCGGGCCGGAACACGACGGGGGCCGTCGACGCCCGTCGGAGGTCTCGCACCTGCGCCAGCAGGCGCTCGATCGCGATCCGGATCTCCAAGCGGGCGAGGGAGGCGCCGATGCACCGGTGCACGCCGCTGCCGAACGCGAGGTGGGCGTTGTCCGCACGGTCGAGGTCGAGCTGCTCGGGGTCGGGGAAGCGGTTGGCGTCGCGGTTGGCCGCTCCGTAGAAGACCATGAGCTTGTCGCCCTTCGCGATCGGCTGGCCCTCGAGCGTCACCGCCTCCCGGGCGACCCGGCACAGGCCCACGACGGGTGAGTCCAGCCGGAGCAGCTCGTCGACGTCCCCTCGGGTGAGCGACCGCTCCCGCAACCTCGGCTCCAGGTGGGGAACCGTCGTCAGCCGGAACACCGCGTTGGCGATCGCCGCCTTGGTGGTGTCCTGGCCGGCGCCCAGGAACAGCCGGATCGTGTTGTACACCTGGGCCTCGGTCAACGGGCCCTCCGCGGTTGTGCCGAACACGATGGCCGAGAGCACGTCGTCGGTGCGCTCGTCGGACGACCTCCGGGAGGTGATCAGGTCGAGGATGAGGTCGCGGAGCGCGGCCTCGTTTCGAACCCCCGCCGCACCTGACTCCACCGCCTCGGCCGCCTCGAGGATCGCCGCCGCATCGGTGGCGTCGGGGAGCCCCAGCACGACCCTCGCCAGCACGCTGGCCGCTAGCGGACCGGCGAACGCCGCCACGATGTCGCACCGGCCGTCGTCGATCCATCCACCGATGAGCCGGTCGGTCGTCTCGACCACGAAGGGCTCGTAGCGCGACAGGTGCTGTGCCCCGAAGTACCGGTCGAGCGGTCGCCGCAGCTCCCGATGACGGGGAGGGTCGGTCTCGATGAGCGAGCCCGAGACCGGCGACTCGTCGAGCGTGATCCCGCCCTCGGACGAGAAGCGGTCCGGTCGGGTCAGCACCTCCTTGGCCGCCTCGTACCCGAGCACCATCCAGTGGCCGCCGTGCCGGTCGTTGTGCACCACCGGGCACGCGGCGCGGGCCTCGCCGAGCGATTCGTACAGCGAGCCGCTGCCGGCAGGATCGAACAGGTCGACCCCCGTCCCCGTGTCCCCGCCGGTACCACCACCCTTGTCATGGGCCATCTGCCAGAATCCCTTCTCGAAGGTCATCCATGTCGAGGTCGGCATCCGCCGGGATGGTGATCGATCGGGGTTCGAGGAACTCCTCGAGCCCCTCACGGCCTCGCTCGCGACCGAGGCCCGAGCGCTTCAGCCCACCGAACGGGCCCGAGCCTCCCGAAGCGGAACCGGCGTTGATCGAGCACATGCCCGAGGCGATCAGGCTGGCGCACGACAGGCCTCTCGCCAGGTCGCCGGTGTAGACCCCGGCAGCCAGGCCGAAGTCCGACTCGTTCGCCAGCCTGATCGCCTCGGCCTCGTCCGGGCAGCGGATGAGCGTCAGCACGGGACCGAACACCTCGCGCTGGGCGATCTCCATCCGGTTGTGGACGGCGAGCACCGCCGGCGCGAGGAACCAGCCCTCTTCGAGCTGCGCCGGACGCTCACCCCCCACCAGGAGCGCGGCCCCCTCGCGCACCGCGGACGCGATCCGGTCCTCCACCGCCGCACGATGCCCGCGGGTGATCAGCGGGCCGATGTCGGTCGACGGGTCGTACGGATCGCCGATCCGGAGCGCCTGCACCGCCGACACAAGGCGTTCGGCGAGCGCGTCGTAGACGTCGGCCAGTGCCAGGATCCGCGTGGTCGCGAAGCACACGGCGCCGTTGTTCGCCAGGCCCCGCTCGACGAGCAGCGGGACGCAAACGTCGAGATCGGCGTCGTCGAGGACGATCGCGGGGGACTTCCCGCCCAGCTCGAGCACCGCCCGCTTCACCTGCCGTCCACACACCGCGCCGATCTCCGAGCCGACCGCCACGCTGCCGGTGAACGAGACGGCGTCGACTCCGGCATGGCCGACCAGGCGACGCCCCACCTCGACCCCTCCGACCAGGACGTTCACGACCCCGGGTGGAAAGCCCGCCTCGTGGGCCGCCTGAGCGATCACGAACGACGTCAGCGGCGCCTCGGGGGGCGCCTTCACCACGACCGAGCAGCCGGCCAGCAGAGCCGGGAGCAGCTTGTTGAGCAGCAGACCGACCGGGGCGTTCCACGGCACGATCGCGGCCACCACGCCGACCGGCGCCTGCAGGACCAGCGTCGGCCCGCCCCGTCCGTCGCGGATCTCGGGCCGCATCGTCGCCCGAGCTGTCGCGATCTCCTCCCGGGCCCGGGCGCCGATGCCCTGGGTGGCTCGCTCCACGAACGAGCGCGGCCCTCCCGTCTCGCCGATCTGGAGCCACGTCAGCTCCCCCGAGCGCTCGTCGAGCAGCTCGGCGAAGGCGGCGAGCCTCGTGATCCGATCGTCCAGGCCGAGCGATCGCCACGGTCCCTGGTCGAAGCAGTCCCGGGCCGCACGGACCGCGACCTCGACGTCCGACTCGTCGCACTCGGGCACCACGCCGAAGAGGGAGCCGTCGATCGGGCACTCCACCGGGAGTGCCCGATCGGCTCGCGACGGGCGCCAGGCGCCCCCGACGTAGACCCGGTCGTGCTCGGTTCGGAACGTCGTGGCCAGGTCGCGCATCGCCGGGCTACTTCAACCAGAGCTCGTCCGTCCGGATCGTCCCGTCGTTGATGCCGGCCTCCTCCATCCCCTGCACGTTGTCGTTGTAGGCCCAGAAGGACGGGGTGCGCTGCAGCGGGAAGAAGGGCATCGTGTCGATGAGCTCCTTCTGCATGTCGATGAGCAGCTGAGCCCGCTCGTCGGTGTCCTGTGTCGCTCGCACCTCGACGACCAGGTCGTCGACCGCGGGGTTGTCGTACGTCTGGAAGTTCCGGGTGCCGCTGCTCAGGACGAGCTCCAGGAACTGCGACTCCGGATCGGATCCCTGGTAGATGAAGTAGAAGGCGTCGAAGTTGCCGGCCGTGTAGTCGGCCAGGTTGGCGGCCGGGGCCTGCGACTTCACGTCCATCTTCACGTTCTCGAGCTCCCCGAGCTGCGCCTGGATGGCCTGCGCCGTGAGCGTGGACCGGGCGCTCGTCGCCGTGGTGAAGGTGAACTCGACGTCGGATCCGGTCTCGGCGACGTACTCGTCGATGAGGTCCTGCGCCTCGGCGAGATCGGGCTCGGGGTAGACCACGCTGTCGTCGGACAGGCCGGTCTCCTCGGGGAACAGGGTCGCCGGCACGCCGCCCAGACCCTGGTCCACCTGCTCGTTGATCTGTTCCACATCGATGGCGAGCTGCAGGGCCTTGCGCACCCGGACGTCGTCGAACGGCGGCTTGGCCAGGTTGGGCCAGAACACGAAGGTGTTCAGGGCCTGCGGCGAGTACACCGGACCTGCCGCCTTCTCCTGGGTGACGGTGTTGAGCTCGTTGCTCAGGTTGATGTCACCCTGCCCGGACTGGAAGGCGTTCAGGCGCTGGGTCTCGTCGGGGACGGTCTTCACGACCAGCTTGTCCACATAGGGCCGCGGAGCGTTCCAGTAGGTCGGGTTCCGTTCGAACTGGGCATCGACCGTCGGTGTGTAGCTCGTCAACGTGAACGGACCGGCACCGATGGGATGCTGGGCGTAGTCGTCGCGGTCGGACGCCGCCTGGATCGCCGTGGGCGAGCCGATGAAGGTGAGGTTGTCGGCGATGATCCGCGGGAGCTGGTAGTTGGGGGCATCGATCTTCACGCTCAGCGTCGTGTCGTCGACGACCGCGTAGCTGAGCGACCTGGCGGCCGGAGCAGACGGCGACGCCAGCTCGGGATCGACGTGGCGATCCCAGTTGAACTTCACCGCTTCGGCATCGAGCGGGGTGCCGTCCGAGAACTCCAGGTCCGGTCGGAGCTTCAGCTCCCAGTTCATGCCGTCGCTCGACGTCATGGACTCGGCGAGGTGCGGCACGACCTCGCTGGTCGCGGAATCGGCGTAGAGCAGCGCGTCGTAGACGGCGTAGAGCCGATAGGTGTCGCCGCCGAGCACCGACGTCTGGAACTTCGTCGGGTCGTAGCCGTTCCCGTCGGAGTAGGTGAGCACCGTCAGCGTGCCGCCGCTGACCGGGTCCCCACCGTCCTCGGAGCCGCCCGAGCCGCCGGAGACGTCGTCGTCCGACGAGCCGCATGCAGCCAGCCCGACGACCACGAGCGCAAGGACCCCGGCGCACAGCGCTCGGAACCACCGGTCTCGCGTGTCCTTCATCTGTCCCCCTCTTCGTCGAATGCCAGCGCTCGTGGTGCGTGACGACCACCTGAACGCGGGTGGAACGTAACAACGCCTCCAGGTGGGACATAGACGCCGTTCCGCTCATCGGATGACCAGTTGAGCGCCGCGTTCCGGGGTCCAGAACGAGCCGTTGCCCAGCGAGCGGCGGGTGCGTACCGTCCGAAGTCATGCCCCGGATCGAGCCGATCACCGCCCGGACAGGAGCGGTCGTCCGGGGTTGTGACCTGCGGACGGCCCCGCCCCCGGCGACCGTCGAGCTGCTCGAGGAGGCGCTCGCCACCCACGGGGTGCTCTTCTTCCCGCAGCAACAGATCTCGGCGGCGCAGCACCTGGCGCTCGCGGCCGCTTTCGGGCGCGTCGAGGTCCCGGCTGCAGGGCGCGACACCGTGCCGGACTTCCCCCAGATCGTCCGGATCGCCAGCGCAGCCGGACGGGCACACCACACCGACACCTGGCACTCCGACACCAGCTTCGAGGAGCGGCCCCAGCGCTTCGACGTCCTCCACGCCCATCGCATGCCGCCGGTCGGTGGGGACACGCTGTGGTCGAGCTCGATCGCCGCCTACGACGCGCTCTCCCCGGCCCTCCAGGGCTTCCTCGAACCGCTCACCGCGCACCACGAGTACGCGTACGACGGGACCGTGCGCGGCGCCGACCATCCCGTGATCTGCACCCATCCGAGGACGGGGCGGCGAGCCTTGTACGTCAACGAGATGCTCACGACCCGGATCAACGAGCTCCACCCCGCCGAGAGCGACGAGATCCTGGGCCTGCTCGTCAAGCACATGACGCAGCCCGACTTCGTGTGCCGTTGGCGCTGGTCGCAGGGCGACGTCGCCATGTGGGACAACCACTTCGTGCAGCACTACGCGGCGCACGACTTCGGCGCCGCCGACCGGGTGATCCATCGCGTCGACGTGCAGCGAGAGCCGCCGCGCGCTCCCACCCGCGGCGCCCGCCCGGTGGACGCCACCGCCGGCTGAGCGATCGACCCTAGGCAGGCTGCGCCTCGGCTGTCTCGAGCTCCTGCGCCTCGAGGGGGCCAGGGAAGTGACAGGCCACGAAGTGACCGGTGCCGACACCCTGCATCAGGGGCACCTCGGCCTCGCAGCGCGCTGCCGCCCGAGGGCAGCGGGTGTGGAAGCGGCAGCCGCTCGGCGGATCCACCGGGGACGGCAGATCGTCGGAGATCGCGGGCACCGGAGCGATGCTCCCGGGGTCAGGATCAGGGTCGGGGATCGCGCTCATGAGCGCCTGTGTGTACGGATGTTGCGGGTTCACGTAGAGCTCGTCCGCGGGCGCGATCTCACACAGCCTGCCGAGGTACATCACCGCGATGCGGTCGCTGACGTTCTTCACCACCGCGAGATCGTGCGCGATGAAGAGCAGCGTGAGGTTGTAGCGGGCCTTGGCCTCCTCCAACAGGTTGAGGATCTGCGCCTGCACCGAGACGTCCAACGCCGAGACCGGCTCGTCGCAGACGATCAGGGCCGGCTCGAGGAGCAGTGCCCGGGCGATGGCCACCCGCTGGCACTGCCCACCGGACAGCTCGGCAGGGAACCGATCGCCCACCGCATCCGGGTCGAGCCCGACCGCCAGCAGCACCTCGTCGACCCGATCGTCCCAGGGCTTCGGGGCGCGCACGATCGACAGGCCCTCCGCGACGATGTGCCGGACGCGTCGCCGGGCGTTCAGGGACGAGATCGGGTCCTGGAAGATCATCAGCACACGGCGCCGCAACCGGCGCAGCGCCCGTGCGGGCAGGGCCGCCAGGTCGCGGCCTTCGAACATCACCGTGCCGCTCGTCGGCCGCCGCAACATGACGATGGCCTGCCCTGTCGTGGACTTCCCGCAGCCCGACTCCCCGACGAGCCCGAGCGTCTCACCACGGCGCACGTCGAGGCTGATCCCCGACACGGCATGGACCCTCTTCGATCGCTTCCCGGGCACCGGGAACTCGACCACCAGGTCGTCGACCTGCAGGAGCACGTCCTCGCCCGGATCGAGGTGGGCCTTGCCAGCACCGGCCATCAGGACACCACCACACTGGCTTCCGCGTCGACGCTGCCGCCGCGCACCCGCGGGCGCTCGACCGGCACGGTCGATCCGGAGGTCGGGTCTTCCACCGGGTTGAAGCACGCGAAGGCATGACCCGGAGACCCCGGAGCGGGCGCCAGCTGGGGGTCCTCCTCCGTGCAACGGGCCTGGGCACGGGCGCACCGGGGAGCGAAGCGGCAGCCCGGGGCCGGGTCGACCACGTCGACCGGGCGGCCCGGGATCGCCGCCAGCCTGGTGTGACTGGGCTGGTGGAGCCGCGGAACGGCGGCGAGGAGCGATGCCGTGTAGGGGTGGCGGGGCCGGCGGAACAGCGCCGCCGTCGGCCCTTGCTCGACCACGCGGCCGCCGTACATCACGAGCAGGCGATCGGTCCGGCCGGCCACGACGCCGAGGTCGTGGGTGATGAGGATCAGCGCCATGTCGAGCTCGCGGCCCAACCGATCGAGGAGGTCGAGGATCTTGCGCTGGATCGTGACGTCGAGCGCCGTCGTCGGCTCGTCCGCGATGAGGAGCTTCGGGCTGCACGCGATCGCGATGGCGATGCCGACGCGCTGGCGCATGCCTCCCGAGAGCTCGTGCGGGTAGGAGCGGAGCCGGCTCGCAGGCTCGGGGATGCCGACCATGCGCAGCAGCGCCACGGCGCGGTCGCTGGCCGCGGCCCCCTGCAGACCCTCGTGGAGCTCCAGCGACTCGGTGATCTGCCGCCCGATGCGCATGACCGGGTTGAGCGAGGTCATCGGGTTCTGGAAGACCATGGCGATCTCGCTGCCCCAGATCTCGCGGGCCTGGTCGTCGGAGAGCTGCATGAGGTCCCTGCCGCCGAACGTCACGGAGCCGGCGCTCCACGCGGCGGAGGGCAGCAGGCGCATGACCGAGCGAGCGAGGACCGACTTGCCCGATCCCGACTCACCGACCACGCCGAGTCGTTCGCCCCGAGCGAGGTCGAACGAGACGTCGTCCACGGCGTGCACGACGCCCCGCTCGGTCGGGAACCGCGTTCGCAGCCCCTCGACGGCGAGGAGAGGCTCGTCCGATCCACGTTCGGGGTTCGTCAGCATGGGAACCGCATCCTTGGTGTCGTCACCGGGCCACCTTCAGGTGTTGCTCCGCGTCCTCGCCACACGCGTCTGGACCTGCTCGCCGAGACGGCGCAGGGACATGACGGTGAACAGCAGCGCTGCCGACGGGATGAACACGAGCAGAGGCGAATCGCGCAGGTACTGGCGGCCCTCGTTGACCATGCTCCCCCAGCTCGGGTCGGGGGGAGGCACCCCCAGGCCGAGGAAGCTCAGGGAGCCCTCGGCCACGATGATCGTCGCCATGAAGAGGACCACGATCGACACGACCGAGGGGATCACGTTCGGGAGGATCTCCCGGAACATGATCCGCAGGTTCGAGGCCCCCATCGACCGCGCGGCGAGCACGAACTCGCGATCGGCCAGTGACAGCGTGTTGGCCCGGACCAGCCGGGCGAAGGGTGCGACACCGAGCACCGCCAGGCCCGCGATGAGCGTCGTGACGCTCCGCTGCCCGATCGACGCGACGGCGAGGAGCAGTACGAGGGGCGGAAACGCCAGCACCGAGTCGAGGACGACGTTGATGACCTCGTCCAGCTTGCCGCGGAAGTAGCCGCTGACGAGGCCGAGCGTCGAACCGACGACCACCGCGACGGAAACGGCGACGACACCGATCGTGAGCGATTGGCGCGCACCGTAGACGAGCCGTGCCGTCACCGACCGGCCGATGACGTCGGTCCCCAGCAGCTCGTCCATCCGGCCGAGGCCGGGCGACACACGTGGGCCCAGGTCGGTGAACGTGTTCGGGTCGTGGAGCGGGAGGACGTCGGCGAACACCGCGGCCAGGGCGACGACGCCGATCCAGGCAGCGGCCAGCCAGAAGCCCAACCGTCCCCGACTCCGGCGCGACGTCGGCGGCTGCATCAGCGCACCGATCGGATCGACCGCCGCGATGCGCCGCGGCACCGCCGGCTCTGTGAGCTCCTCCGTCGTCCCCGGCTCGGCGTCGGCGACGGTCGGGCTCTGGTCGGTCGGGAGCGCCATCAGCCGGCTCCGGCCTTCACCCGGGGGTCGAGCACGCCGTAGAGGATGTCGATGAGCGTGTTGACGAGGACGTAAGTGATCGCGACGAACATGACCACTCCCTGCACCACCGGGATGTCCTTGTTGTTGATGGAGTTCACGCTCAACGAGCCGATCCCGGGCAGGACGAAGAGGATCTCGACGATGACGGCCCCGCCGATGAGGCGTCCGAGGCTGATGCCCCCGAGCGTGACGATCGAGAAGGACGACGGGCGCAGTGCGTGCCGGTACAGAACCGCCCGTCTCGACAGTCCCTTCGACTTCGCGTTGAGGATGAAGTCCTGCTGGAGGGTCGACACCATCTCGGTCCGGAGGCCGGCCACGAAGACGGGGAGCTCGTAGAGAGCCAGCGCGATCGTCGGCAGCACGATGTGGTGCAGGTTCTCGAGCGGGTTCTCGGCCAGGTCCACCCATCCCGTGGCAGGGAAGAGTTGTGCCTGCAGGACGAAGGCGAACGCCAGCAGCGGAACGCTGATGAACGGTGGCATGGCCACCAGCACCGACGACGACGCGCCGACGATCCTGTCGATCCGCCCACCGGCGTTCTGGGCGCAGGCGATGCCGAGGGGGACAGCGACCAGCATGGCGATGAGCAGGGTCAGGAGGACGATCTCGGCCGTCACCGGCAGGGCGTCGACGATCAGGCCCGTGACGTCCTGGCCGGTCTTGAACGACGTCCCGAAGTCGCCCGTCACGACGTCGTCGAGCCAGTCGACGTAGCGGGTGAGGAAGGGCCGGTCGAGCCCGAGCTGCTCGTGGACCTTCTCGACCTGCTCCGGCGTGGCGTTGTCGCCCAGCACCGCATAGGCCGGATCTCCGGGTGCCAGGTCGAGCATCCCCGACACCGCCAGACTGGCGAGCAGGAGCACGGCGACCGTGTGGGCGAGCTTCCGGGCGACGTACCTGGCCATGGCCGCCTACCGCCCACACCGGCAGCCCGCCTGCCGGCACTCGACGGTTTCGGTCATCCGAACGTCGCTGGGCCGATCAGGACGGTCGCGACCCATCAGGCCGCTCCCGGGATGCCGCTGAGGAGCGGGTCGTTGGAGATGGTCCTCGATGCCGCGAGCGCCATCGCCTGCACCGTGGGCGCCAGGCGCTGCAGGTCGAACCGCGCCGTGGGCACGGTGACCGAGATCGCCGCCACCGACTCGCGACGCCGGTTCGACACCCGGGCGGCGACGCACGAGACCCCCGGCGTGTTCTCCTCCCGATCGACGGCATAGCCGTCGGACCGGATCTGCGCCAGCTCCACACGGAGAGCGGCCGGATCGACGATGGTCTGCGCGGTACGACGGTGGAGGCCGGCCTCCACGGTCGCCTCGACGACCTCGCACGGGGCGTAGGCGAGCAGAGCCTTGCCCACACCGGTGCAGTAGGCGGGCATCCGACCGCCGAGGCGCGACGGCGCTTCCGTCCGCTCCTGGCCGCGCAGCTTGTCCAGGTAGACGACCTCGTGACCGTTGAGCACGGCCAGGTGCACGACCTCGTGCGTGATCTGGTACAGGTCCTCCAGGCACGGAAGGAGGAGGTCCCGCAGGCGTCCGCCCCGGTACAGGCTCCCGATCTCGAACACTCCCAGCCCGATGGCGTAGCGGCCGTCGACGACCTCGAGCGCCCGGTTGTGCACCAGCTCCCGGAGGAACCGGTGCACGGTCGTCTTGGGGAGATCGGTGGCCCGCGCGATCTCCGACAGCGTCATCATCGGCTTCTGGGTACGGAACGCCCGCAAGATCTGGAACGTCCGGAGGACGCCGGATCGGGTGTCGGACGTCGTGCCGTCGGCGCATGCCGACTTGACGCTCTCCATGTCGAACCCTCCCCCGTGTTGCTCAGCCACTCCGCTCACCGGACGTGGCAGTCCATCGCCGGACGGTCACGCACCGCCCGAATCCTGTCGCACAGCGTGCTCGTCCGCCACGTCACGACGCAACGCGGCGTCCCGCCCATCGGAACGGCTAGGCGGATCGCTTTCCGAGCACGTAGTCGGCGATCAGCACACGATGGATGTCGTTCGCCCCCTCGACGATCTGGAACACCTTGGCGTCCCGGTACAGCCGGCTGACCGGGAGGTCACCGGAGACCCCGTAGGCACCGTGGATCTGCACGGCATCGGTGGCCACGCGCTGGGCGACGTCGCTCGCGTACAGCTTGGCCATGCTGGCCTCGAGCCGGGCCCGCTCCCCTCGGTCGAGGGCCTCGGCGCAGCGGACCACCAGCGCCCGAGCCGCCTCGATCTCCACCGCCGCGTTCGCCAGCTTCTGCTGGACCATCTGGTAGTCGGCGATCGGCTGGCCGAACACCACACGGTCGTTCGCGTAGTCGGCGGCACCTTCGAGGCAGGCCTGGCCGAGACCGACGGCGCGGGAGGCCACCGCCAGACGACCGCGCTCGACCGCCGCCATCGCGACCTTGAAGCCGTCGCCCTCCTCTCCCACCAGGTGCTCCGGTCCGACACGGACCTGGTCGAGCACGAGCTCCCCGGTGGAAAGGGGGCGAAATCCCAGCTTGTTCTTGAACGGGCGCACGGTCACGCCGGCCGTCCCCGCGGGGATGATGAAGGCCGACACACCCCCGTGGCGCAACGAACGGTCGATCGTGGCGAAGGTGAGGAAGAACGCGGCGATGTCGAGGTTCGAGATCCAGGTCTTCACCCCGTCGATGACGAAGTCGTCGCCCTCACGGCGATAGGTCGTCTCCATGCCCGCCACGTCGGACCCGGACTGGGGTTCGGTGACCCCGGCGGCACCGAAGACCCGGCCCTCGGCCAGCGGCCGCAGGTACGTGTCCTGCTGATCGGGCGAGCCGTAGGCCAGCAGGCCGCCGCCGACGAGGCCGCTCGGCATGCTCATGAGCACGCCGAGGATGTGGTCGACCTTCGAGATCTCCTCGATCAGGCCGGCATAGGTGACGTGGTCGAGGCCCGCACCACCGAGCTCGGGGGGAACGGTGCCGCCGTAGAAGCCGAGGTCGGCCATGCGCTCCAGGATGTCGAGGGGCAGCTGCTCGGCGGCGTCGTACTCCATGACCCGTGGGGCGACCTCGGCTCGGGCGAAGTCGCGCACGACCTGCCTCAGGTCCTGCCTCTCCTCGGCGCTCAGCGTCACGTTCTACCTCTCGGTCGGAGCCAGGCCGAGGAACGCCAGCGCGTTCGGGCCCCGCATCTGGTCACGATCGTCGGGCTCGAGCACCCGCTGGTCCACGGCTCGGGCGAAGATGTCGTCCGGGCCCGGCGGCTCCCAGGACTTGAACGGGTAGTCGGACCCGAGCAGGACGTGGTCGGCTCCGAACCGCTGGCGCAGCACGCCCAGCATGAACGGGTCGAACACGATGGAATCGACGAAGAGCCCGCGGGTGCGTGCGTCGACCGCGGCGGCCTCCAGCTCCGGCTCGGGGTGGTCGAGCAGGTGACGGAACCGCAGGCGCGGGAAGCAGGAGCAGAAGCTGCCGCCACCGTGCGAGAGGACGATCTTGAGGTCCGGGAGCTCCTCGAGCACGCCCCCGAACACCAACGCCGTGGCTGCGAAGGTCGTGTCGGTGAGCATCCCCACGCCGAAGGCCGTGAGCACCGAGCCTGGCCGGCCGATGGCCGCGCCGCCCTCGAGCGGGTGCACGAGGAGCCTCGCCCCGAGGTCGGACGCGGCGGCGAAGAAGTCGCGCAAGCCGACCGCGTCGAGCTCGTCGCTGCCGACCGACGCGCCGATCTCGACCCCGCGCATGTCGAGCTGGGTGACGGCCCGTTCCAGCTCCCGGATCGCCAGCTCGGGGTCCTGGAGGGCCACGCCGGCGAAGGCGAGGAGCCGGCCGCCGGAACGGCTCGCCGCGTCCGCCAGCGCGTCGTTCTGACGCCTGGCGTACTCGTCGGCGAGCCCACCGTCGGCCCAGTAGGTCAGCGTCACCGGCACCGGCGAGATCACCTGGGTGTCGACGCCGAAGCGGTCCATCTGCTCGAGCCGCTCGTCGATGTCGAAGCACGACCGCTCGACCGTGCGGAACACCTTCGGGCCACGCCGGATCTCACCACCGCCCGACCCGGAGGCGACGAGCCGCGGCCAGCGTGGGTCCCCGTGTTGCTCGGCGAAGTCGGGCAGGCCGAGCGGCATGAAGTGCGTGTGGACGTCGACGACGCAGGTGCTGCTGGCGGGCGGGTGCATCGGGCCGGGTCCTAGGCCGGCACGGGCGCGCTGTCCGCCTGGTCGGCGATGCGGCCCGCGACCTCCGGGCGGTGCCGCGACACGTTGGCGCGGTCGGCGGTGGCCCGCTGGACCAGGCCGTCGCGGAAGAACTCCAGGAAGACCTGGTTGAAGAGCTCGGGTTGATCGGTCTGGCCCTGGTGTCCGCAGTTCTCCGGGTAGAAGAACTGCACCTCGGGCAGCGCTTCCTCGACCTCGTAGCCGATGGTGACGGGGATCGCCGCGTCGTCCATGCCCCAGAGCGCGACGGCAGGGATGCCGATGCGGTCGAGCCGGTCCTTCGTGGTGATCGCCAGCTTCACGTGCTCCGGGATCTGTCCGAGGAGAACGGTCTCGCGGAAGGTGTTGTACGAGCCCATCTGCCGGTCGGCCGACCGCATCCGCATCTCGAGGAGGTCCTCGGTGAGGGCGCTCTGCTCGTGCACGATCGCGCCCAGCATCCTCCGCATCGCCTCACGGTCGCCGGTCCACGGGGCGGGGATCCGGCCGTGCCGCACCAGGTCGATCGGGTGCTGGTCGCCGATCATGCCGGCGATCAGCGCGAAGGAGAGGACCCGGTGCGGGTACCGCACGGCGTAGGTCGCGGTGTTCAGGCACCCCATCGAGTTGCCGGCCAGGTGGAAGCGGTCGAGGCACACGGCCTCGACGAACTGCTCGAGGAACTCGACGTGGCTGAGCGTGCCTCGGGTGGGCCAGTGCTCGGGCCGAGGATCGGACAGACCGAACCCCGGCTGATCGGGGCAGAACACCTGGAAGCCCTGCTCGGCGAGGAAGGGAGCCATGAAGCGCCAACCGACCGTGCCGGAGGACCCGGGCAGGCCCCCGTGGAGCAGCACGATCGGCGGGCCGTCCTCACCCGCGGTCACGTAGTGGGCGACCGCACCGTTGGCGAGCCGCACCCACCGGCTGTGGAGCCCAGGAACCCTGAGCAGCCCTTCTTCAGTCAGCGCCATGGGGCTCGACTCCTTTCATGTCGGCGAGCTTTCCAACACGCCCGTGTCGTCCCGGATCTCGACGGGCACCTCGTGGGGCTCGGGAGGCAGATCGACACCCGTCATGCGACGGTTCCACTCGCGCCAGAACGTGCGCATGTGGTACTCGTCGGACCGCATGGGCACCTCTCGCCGCATGCCCCGCGAGATGTCCGACCACGGCAGCTCCTTGAGGGTGCCGAAGCCGCGCTGGCACGTCTCGAGTGCCTCGACGTCGTCGGGGGTGGCCAGGCCACCCGGACCCCAGAACGTCAGGAAGTTGCTGAGCCGGAGCTCGCGGAGCGTCGCCGACTCGTGCGTCGGGGCCAGCTCCCAGGCCGTCACCTCGGAGTAGTCGGGGCGGATCGGTTCGATCTTCCGGACGAGCACCGTCCCCACCAGGTCGAGGAGCATCAGGTTGGGGAAGACCAGGAGGTTCCTGGAGCCGTACATGCGGGCCACCCGGCGCAGCCCGTGCTCGGCCTCCAGGCGCTCGCGGTGGGCGTCCCACTCGGCCCGGGCCGCGTCGTCGGGCAGCGGCCGGCCCATGCCGCCGCTGCCCCGCTCGATCGCCACCGAGGCCCCGCACGCGTGGCCGTTGTCGAGGTTCGCGCCGTACTGGACCGCCGACTTGGAGGCGTAGACCGTGGGCCGGACGATGTCGTCGTCGAGGTCGTCCCAGGCCGACTCGACCATGGCGAAGTAGCGCTGGTGGGTCGAGCCCGCGTGGTACGCGTCCATGCTGTTCTCGATGAGCAGCTTCCAGTTCGCGGCCATCGAGTACTCGTGCGACCCCCGGAGCAGCTCGACGCCGTCGGGCGCCTGGTCGCACACCAGATCGATGTAGTCGGCGGCACCGGCGAGGTACTCGCGCAGTCCGACGACGTCGGAGGCGAACGAGACGAAGACGAAGCCCCGGTAGCTGTCGAGGTGAGCCGGCCGCGCCAGCCCGAGGTTGTCGCGGTCGAAGTCCGGGCCGTACCCCTCCTCGTCGGGAAGGGCCACCAGCGCGCCCGACGTGTCGAAGCTCCATGCGTGGTAGAAGCACTTCATGAAGCGGCTGTTGCCGCTCCGCTCGCGGCACAGCAGCGTCCCTCGATGGGTGCACGAGTTGAGGAACACGTTGATCGTGCCGTCTGCGTCCCGACAGAAGATGACGGGGCGTCCCATCACGTCGCGGGCGATGTAGTCGTTGGGCTGCTTGAGCTCGGTCTCGTGGCCGACGTAGAGCCAGCACCGGTCGAAGATCCGCTCCCTCTCGGCGGCCAGCACGTCGGCGTCGACCATCGTGCTGCGGTGCACGCGGAAGCGTGGCGTCTCCCGGTCATCGATGATGTAGGGCGTGCTCACTTCGTGGGACCTCCGGAAGCTCGAGACGACGCGGCTGGCCGTGCGGCGCTGCACACGCTCCGTGCGACCGGCGGCGACGGCGCCCAGCCACTATTGACCGACGGCCGGGGCCGCCACAACGACGGGTTCCGGTGTGCCGAACCGGCGGGGCGCGGCGCGGCCGTCAGGGACCGACGAGAGCCGGGTTCGGGGGACGGCGGTCGGAGACCCCGGCCCGCTCCGCCGTCGCGGTCGACACCTTGCCGGTGCTGAAGAACTCGAGGAACACCTGGTTGAACAGCTCCGGCTGGTCGGTCTGACCTTGATGACCGCAGTCGGCGGGGTAGAAGAACTGGATGCGCGCGAGGGCGTCCTCCTGCGGATGGCCGAGCTCGGTGACCGGGAACCCGTCGTCGCGCCCGTAGAGGTAGATCCCCGGGATCGTCAGCTCGCGGAGCCTCCCGGCAGTGGACAGCCGGGCCGCCAGGTCGGGCGCGTCACCCGTGGCGACGGCGTCGCGAGCGGCCAGGTGGCGTTGGTAGGCCTCGCGCTGGCGGTTGGCGGCGGCGGTGCGCATCGCCACCAGATCCGGGTCGATCTCCCCCGGACGGTGCAGGATCGCCTGCAGCATGGACCGCATCGACTCCTCGGTGCCGTCGAACCGACGGGTGTTGGGTCGCCGACCGTTCGGCTGGATGTTGAACCACCGGAGGTACTCGCCCGGCACCGTGTCGCCGACGGGACCGGCGACCAGGACGAAGCTCACGACGCGCTCGGGATGGGCGACCGTGTAGTTCACGGTGTTCATGCACCCCATGGAGTTGCCCGCGAGGTGGAATCGGTCGAGCCCGAGCGCGGTGGTGAAGTCGTGGAGGAAGTCGACGTGCCCACCCGGTCCCGGGCTGTACACCTGCGCCGCGTCCTCCGTCAGACCGAACGACGGCATGTCCGGGCAGTAGACGCGGAAGCCGTGCTGGCCGAGGAACGGTGCCATGAGGCGCCACCCGGCAGTTCCCGACGACCCGATGATGCCTCCGTGCAGCAGCACGACGGCCGGGCCGTCGTCGCCGGAGGTCACGTAGTGTGCCCGGACACCTGTCGGCAGCTGCACCCAGCGGCTGAGCAGGCCGTCGACGTGCACGAGCCCCTCGGCTGTCAGACCCATGATCGGCTAGCCCTCGTCGCCGAAGCCGAAGAAGCGGACGATCTCCGTGCCCGGCACCGAGGGTGTCAGCCACACCTCGGCGATGGCGTCACCGGCGAATCGGAACGTCCACAGGTTGTTGTAGCTGATGTGGTCGTCGCCCCGGTGGGCCTGCGCGCTGTTCACGACCGCGACGATGTCACCGCCGCCGATCACGTCGAGGTAGACGACCTCGAAGGTGTTGCCGCTCCGCTCGAGCAGGGCGCCGACGACGGTGGTGAGCCCGTCGAAGCCACGCAGGTCGTCGAACGGCAGCACGTCCGGGACGTGGACGCGTGCGTCGGGCGCGATCCGTTCCTTCAGGAACTCCATGCGGCGGTCGTCCTCGCCGCGGAACGCCTCACGAACCTGGTCGGTCGGGGTGGGCAGAGCCATGTGCACTCACTTTCCTCAGGGGGACCGGTCGGCGAACCGATCCGGGCTAGCGGACGAGGTGGCCGAGGCTGATCGCGTTCACGTCGTCGACGAGCATCGAGTAGCCGGCAGACCGTCCTTCCGCCGACTCTCGGCGCGTGACCCGCGCCTGGTGATAGGCCTTCACCTCGGCGGGGTACGGCAGGTCGCCGAAGTCCCAGAGCCGCACCGCGCCCTCGGCATCGCGGACCGGCATGATCTTGCCGGCGCAGGCCCGACTCGGCGAGAACGGGATCTCCAGCGCCCCCGCCTCGATGGCCCGACAGATCCCGGCGGCGAGATCGCCCTCGCCAAGCTCGATCGCCCGGTCGATCACCGAGGTCGCCTCGAGCCGGATGATGTGCATCTCCTCCTCGAGGGCGGCCGTGTCGGGGAACGGCTGGCTTCGGAGCATCCCCAGGATCTGCGCGGTCGCCCT
Source organism: Acidimicrobiales bacterium (assembly GCA_035316325.1). NCBI lineage: Bacteria > Bacillati > Actinomycetota > Acidimicrobiia > Acidimicrobiales > Acidimicrobiales bacterium. The sequence goes on along the minus strand of DATHJB010000040.1, from coordinate 25,023 downwards.
CACGCCCGAGGCGTTCGCCTCCTTCGTCGGCACGCCCGCCGCCTCGTGCGGCGACTTCGTGATCACCTCCACCGCGCGCCCGTAGGCGGCCGTGACGGCGCCCCAGCCGATCACTCCCATCGCCGCGCCCTCGTCGGCGGGGAACGCGCCCATCCACTGGTCGAACACCGAGCCGACGCGCACGTCGGTGAAGCCGTACCGGTCGAGGTAGCCGCGCGCGATCTCCGGCGCGACGCGGAGCGCCGCGACGTCCTGCACGAGATGGCCCTCCTGCCCGTACCCGAGGCCGACGTGGCGGACGCCCTGTCGGGCCGCGAGCAGGGCCTCGAGGGTGGTCACGGCGATGGCCAGGCCCGGAGGGACGAGCGTTCCGGTGATCGAGCCGTACTGCTCCTGGTGCATCGGAACGCCGCGCTCCTCGTACCAGCCGACCAGGCGGTAGATGTAGTCCCAGTTCCGGATCACGTCCGCGGGCGACGTGCTCTGCGTGTAGGCGAACAGGTAGTCGAGCGGGCCGCCCTCGAAGTCCGTGTACCCGGCGGCGAACATGATCTCGGCCGCGAGCCGGGCGTCCGGTGTGCCGGGGCGGCCGATCATCGGGCGATCGACGGCCTCCACGACGCGCCGGCACCCCGCGACCCCGTGGTTCACCGCCGGGAAGCCGTTCAGGAACGACTCCCCGCTCTCCAGGCTCCGGAGGAGCCCCGCCTCGGCCTCCTCGAACCGGATCGTCCTGGTGTAGCTGTCGAGGGTGCTGGGGAGCAGGTCCGCCCCCGCCTCCTGCAGGTGGACGAGCAGCTCCACCTGCCCCTCGACGGTGGCGACGCCACCGCGCGGCTGGACCAGCGTGCGGCCGTCGTCCTGCGCCCTGGCCAGCACCAGCGAGGCGTTCTTGTGCTCGGGAAGCGCCCGCAGCACCTCGAGACCGCTCTCGAGGTCGACCTCCGCGCCGGTGGGCCATTGCGCCAGCACGGCCGCGCGCAGGGCGAGGAACTCGTCCTCGTCGAGCCGGGCGGATGTGAGGGGTGCCGTCGTGGTCATCCGAGCTCCTTTCCCACGAGACCGGACCGCTGCGTGGTCCGCAGCAGGGCCAGCGCGACCTCGGGATGGGTCGACGAGAGCAGGCCGCCCGCGGCCATCACGTACTCGCCGTCGACCAGGAGGTCGGCGTCGACCGGGCGCAGCTCGCCCTCCAGCTCCGGACGGGCCAAGCTGCGGCGCAGCACGTCGATGCCGGCGTCCTGGTGCGCGAACAGGCCCCCGGTGCCGACCACCGCCCGCACGTTCGAGAGGTCCTTGCCGGTCTGCACGAGCACCTCCCCATGCGGGCTTAAGCTCCGACGGATGCGGCCGACGTGACGTCCCACGGCCACGTCGACGGCTGTCGCCGCGAGCGTGCGGTCGAACGTCGACTCGCTCCGCCCGCTCGGCAGGAGCTCGGTGCGCGACGAGACCCGATCGGCGTAGGCGCTGAGCGCCGCCTCGTCGGCATCCTCGAGCTCCGGGTGGAACCGCAGCGACGAGGTGAGCGTGTCCACGATCCCGCCGGCGTTGACCCGCAGGCCGAGGTCGCCTTCGACCGTGCGCTTGGCATGCGGCTCGGGGATGCCCTGCCAGACCGTGCCCGGCTGCACCGGGCTGCCCGCGGCGACCGAGTGCACGTCGGTGGTCGCGCCGCCGACGTCGACGACCATCAGGTCGCCGACACCGCGGTCGGTCGCGACGCCGCCGCTCATCAGGACCGCGGCGTCGAGGACGGCCAATGGGGTGGGGACCAACGTCCCGCCGAGGGCGTCGGCCGCCAGCTCCATGCCCTTGGCACACACGATGTGCCGTAGGAAGAGCTCGCGGATCGCCACCCTCGCCGGCTCGAGATCGAGCTCCCGCAGGTTCGGGAGGACGTTGGGCACGGCGACGGTGAGCACCCCCGCCGCCGAGAGGGACGCGGTCGCAGCCTGCGTCACCTCACGGTTTCCGGCATAGATCACGGCGGCCCCGACGCGGCGCTGGGCCAGTCGCTCGGCGTTGTGCAGGACGACGTCGCTGTCGCCTCCATCGGTGCCGCCGGCGAGGAGGATCAGGTCGCACCCCAGCTGGTCGATCGCCGCGACGTCCTCATCGGTGAGCCGATGGGAGAACGTGCCGACCAGACGGGCGCCGGCCCCCAGGGCGGCCTCACGCGCCGCCGAGACGGTGAGAGAAGGGACCAGGCCGACCGCGACCATGCGCAGACCACCGGCTGCGCTCGAGCACCCGGCGAGGTGGTGCGCACCGTCGAGGGAGTACCCGGCCCCCGCGAGGTCGACGGCGCGCTGCAGCCCCACCCGGAGGTCGGTCGACGTCGTCGTCGGGGACTGGCTCGACGCCACGAGGGCACCGTCGTCGAGGGAGACCACGCGCACCTTCGTGAAGGTGCTGCCGAAGTCGCAGGTCAGGGCGTAGCGCATGCGGCCGCGTCAGGCGGTGACCGGCAGGCCGAGGTCGGCGCGCAGAAGCGCGATGGCCGACTCCGGTGACGATGCCGGAGGGAAGACGCGATCGAACCCCAGCCCCCGGAACAGCTGCTCCACCTCGTCGAACTCGCGCTTTCCGACCACGAGGTTGCCGCCGATGTAGAGGAGGATGTCGGCGATGCCGGACTCCTGGCAGAGCTCCCGTAGCCCTTCGCAGTCGAGCTCGGCGTGCCCGTAGAGCGACGAGACCAGGATCGCGGCGGCGTTCGTCTCGATGGCCGCGTCGACGAGGTCCTGCTGCGTGACCTGGATGCCGAGGTTCTCTGTCAGGAAGCCCGCCTCGCGGAGCGCGTGGTCGAGGATCCGGTTGCCGATCACGTGGACGTCGGCGCCGATCACGCCCATCACCAGCACCGGGGCCGGGAGCGCCTGGGTGCTCCCGCTCGTCTCGTGCTCCGCTGTGTCGTCCCGCTCCATGATGACGTTCAGTCTCAACGGGGCGAGACGCTCGCGTAAGGGATCGTCCCGCTGGCCGGGAAGCCCGACGCGGATCCAGGCGATCAGTCGGGGTGGGGCACCCAGGGCCAGTACTTCGCGGTGGCGCCGGCGTCGACGGTGATGTTCGTCCCCGTCATCATCCTCGAGTCGTCGGAGGCGAGGAAGACCAGCGCCGGCACGTAGTCCTCCGGTGTCGGTCGGCGGCCGAGCGGGAGGTGGCTCTCGAACTCCATGGTCCAGCCGCTGCTCCTCGACTCGGCACGCCGGGCCTCGTGGGCCGCGTCGGTGATCGCCGTGGCCGTCGGCGTGAAGCCGTTGACGCGGATCCCGTGCTGCGCGAGCTCCATCGCGGCGGAGCGGGTGAAGTTGATCAGCGCTCCCTTGCCCGTCGAGTACCCGATGTTCCCGGGCTCGCCCTGCCATGCCGCGGTCGACAGCACGTTGACGATGCTCCCGCCGATCCCGAGCTCGATCATCGCTGCGGCGACGTGCTTCGTGAGCAGGAACGCTCCGCCGAGGATCACGTCGAGCTGGGCGCGGAACTCGGCGTGGCTCATGTCGAGGACGCCCTTCTTGTTGAAGAGCACCGCGTTGTTGACCAGCACGTCGATCCGACCCCATTCGTCGATCGTCCGCTCCACCGCGGCCGCGACGTAGGCCTCGTCGGTCACGTCGCCGGGCAGGGCCATCGCGTGGCCGCCCAGCCCGGCGACCCGCTCAGCCGTCGCCGCGGCCGTCGCCGGATCGAGGTCGTTGCACACGACCTTCGCGCCCTCGACGGCGAAGCCGGCGGCGATCGACCCGCCGATGTTCTTGCTGGCACCGGTCACGATAGCGACCTTGCCCTCGAGCCGCCGGGTCACAGGATGATCGAGACCTTGCCGTGCGGCCGCAGCGCGTCGAGGTCCAGGACGGCCTTGCGCTCGCGGAACCGCAGCTCGCCGTCCGTGCCCCGCTCCAATTGATGCCGGTACTCCCCCACGTAGCAGTCGACCACCTCGCGGCGGACCCGGTAGACGGCGAAGTTGGCCGTCACCACGATCCCCTCGGCGCCGTGGTCGACGGCTCGGACGTTGGCGATGAGCCGACGGGTCCGCGAGTGCGGGAACTCGGCGTGCGCGCTCCGCTTCAGGAGCGACCGGACCCGCTCCCCGAGCAGGAAGCGGTCGTCGCTCACCAGCGCGAGGTCCCGCGACGTGTCGCCGTCGGGCAGGTCGGTGGCAGGGATGACGTAGCGGCACTCCGGCAGGAAGAGCTCGAGCCACTCCTCGAGACGCCAGGCGTCGAGCAGAGCCGCCTCGTCGTAGAGGAAGTCCTCGGCCTCGTGGCGCAGATCGCGATCGCGGGCGCGCCCCGGTGCAGCGGTGGTCGGTCCCATCTCAGCTGCGCAGCGACGGGAGCTCGGCGGGGCGGTCGCCTGCACCCGTGGGAGAGGCGATCCGCGGCTCGGGGAGCGGGACCCGCCAGACGTCGGCCGTCTGCGCCCCGACGGGGAGCCGCCGCGGCCGGTGGGTCTCGTCGTCGAGGACGGCGTGGCCGGTGCAGTACTCGATGGCGAGCCCGCGCTCCTCGTCACGGATGTACACCGAGATCGAGCCCGAGGTGGGGTGACGGAGCAGGTCGCTGCGCAGAGCGACGCCGTGGTCGACGGCGTTGTGGCGGAAGCGCATGACGTCGTCGATCGACTCGACGTTGATGCACAGGTGGTCGAAGCTCGTCTCGCCGTCGGGGCTCCGGACCAGCACCAGGCTGTGGTGGAAGCCGTTGGCGCAGCGGAAGAAGCCCACCGTGTCACCCAGCCAGTCCGAGACCTTGAACCCGAGGGTCTCCTGGTAGAAGCGAGCCGTCCGGTCGAAGTCCCTGGCCTTCCAGCCGGCGTGCAGCAGGCGGTCGAGGGCGACACCGGAGCTGACCGGCGGCACCGGCCGCTCCGCCATGCCGACGAAGAGCTCGAGGGGGAACCCCGACGGATCCTCGAACCGCAGCCATCGATGCACCCGCTCCTTGCCGAAGTCGCCGCCTTCGGTGTACTCGATGCCGGGATCGGACCGGCGCAGGCGTTCGGCGATCTCGGCGAGCGTCGCCTCGTCGGCGACCTCGTAGCCGACCCGGTTGACGCCCGTGCGCTCACCCTCCTCGAGCCGGATCCAGTGGTGCTCGACGCCACCGGTCATGAACGCGGTCGTGCCGACCCGCTCGGTGAGGTCCAGGCGGACGTAGCGGGCGTAGAAGTCGATGGCCGCGTCGAGGTCAGCCACCCCGATGCTCAGATACCCGAGACGTTGAACCAAGTGCATTGATGCTCCTTCTCAGCCCGCGTTCATGCTGCCCGCTGTCCGCGGGGCGTGACAACCAACCGTTCCGACCATGGGAACAGGGTGCGGGGCACGACCCGGCAGGCCGCGGCGTTCCGGGGCGTGGAACGCGGCATTTGCCACCGGCCCGGCGCTCCGTACCCTCCACACCCCGAACGCCGAGCGAAGGGAAGCAACGGTGGACAGCGCAAGCGACGACGAACCCCTGCCGGCCACGGGACCGCTGGCCGGGGTGCGCGTGCTCGACCTCTCGTCGGTGATCATGGGGCCCCTCGCCACGCAGATGCTCGGCGACCTGGGGGCCGAGGTCGTGTCGGTGGAGGCCCCCAACGGCGACATCAACCGCCTCATGGACGCCGGGCCCCATCCCGGCCTCTCCGGCGTCACCCTGAACCTGCTGCGGAACAAGCGCAACATCTCACTCGACGTCAAGGACCCACGGGGCCGCGAGGCCCTGCTGCGGATCGCCGCGACGTGCGACGTCTTCGTCACGAACCTGCGCCCGGGAAGCCTGACCCGACTCGGGTTGACCTTCGACGACGTCCGGGCCGTGCGGCCCGACGTGGTCTACTGCCAGGCCCAGGGCTACCCGTCCGATGGCCCCGACGCCGATCGGCCGGCCTACGACGACGTCATCCAGGCGGTGTCCGGGCTCGCCGACTCGTTCGCCCTCAGCTCCGGGACCCCGCGGTTCGCTCCGACGATCCTGGCCGACAAGGTCTCGGCCCTGACCATCGTCTACGCCGTGTGCGCCGCGCTGTTCCGGCGTCACCGCACCGGCACCGCCGAACGGATCGAGGTGCCGATGGTCGACGTCATGCGCTCCTTCATGCTCGTCGAGCACGGCTCCGGGGCGATCCCGTCGCCGGCGACCGGGCCGGTCGGGTACTCCCGGGTCCTCGCGGAGAACCGGCGGCCCTTCGCCGCCCAGGACGGCTGGATCTGCGTCCTCCCCTACTCGCCCGGCGAGTGGAAGGCCGTCCTCGAGATCGACGGCCGAGGGGACGTCGTCGCCAGCGGCATGACCGAGAGCCGCCAGGCGATCATCGAGCACGCCAACGAGCTCTACGCCGTCCTCGCCGAGGTCATCGCCACGCGCAGCACCTCGTTCTGGACCGCGTTCTGCGAGGAGCACGGGATTCCGGCGGGGCTCGTGGTGCCCCTCGATCAGATCACCGCCGAGCTCCCGGAGGTGGACCACCCGCTGTCAGGCGCGTACCACCACATCCCCGATCCGGTGCGCTTCTCGGGGGGATCGGGCGGGCTGCGCCGGCCGGCACCGGTCCGCGGGCAGCACACGGAGGAGGTGCTCGCGGAGGCCGGCCTGACCGAAGTCGAGATCGCCGAGCTCGAACGCTCCGGTGTCGCGGTCAGCGTCGCTCGGCGAGCTCGCTAGCGATCTCCACGATCTGATCCTCCTGCCCGCCGACGAGCTTGCGCTCGCCGCACTCCAGCAGGATGTCCGCCCCGGAGACCCCGTAGCGCTCCGCAGCCCGGTAGGCGTGCTTGAGGAAGCTCGAGTACACCCCGGCATAGCCCATGATGAGCGCCAGCCGCGACAGCGTCGGCTCCTCGTCCATGATGGGGCGCACCACGTCCTCGGCGACGTCGAACATCGCGAGGGCGTCGACGCCGGTCTTGATCCCGAGCTTGTCGCACGCGGCGACCAGCGCCTCGGTCGGCGTGTTGCCCGCGCCGGCGCCGAAGCGGCGGGTGCAGCCGTCCACCTGGGCCGCACCGGCGCGGATCGCCTGGATGGTGTTCGCGACGCCCAGCGCGAGGTTCTCGTGACCGTGGAACCCGACGGTCGACTCGCCGCCCACCTCGGCCAGGACGGCAGCCACCCGGTCGCCGGCCTGCTCCAGCACGAGAGCGCCGGCGGAGTCGGTGACGTAGACGCACTGGCAGCCGGCATCGGCCATGACCCGGGCCTGCGCGGCGAGCGCCTCCGGTGGCTGCGAGTGCGCCATCATCAGGAACCCGACCGTCTCGAGGCCGAGCTCGCGGCACGTGGAGAAGTGCTCGACCGCGATGTCCGCCTCGGTGCAGTGCGTGGCCACCCGGATGACCGTCGCGCCGAGGTCGGCGGCGGCCTTGATGTCCTCCGTGGTGCCGACGCCGGGGAGCAGCAGGCAGGCGATCTTGGACCGGCTGGCCGCGGCGACTGCCTCCTTGATCAGGAGTCGCTCGTCGATGGCGGAACGACCGTAGGTGAACGACGAGCCGCCCAGGCCGTCGCCGTGGCTCACCTCCACGACCGGCACGCCGGCCGCATCGAGCGCGGTCACCACCGCACGCACCTGCTCGGGCGTGAACTGGTGTCCGATGTGGTGCGAGCCGTCACGCAGCGAGCTGTCGGTGATCCGCACATCGATGTCGGGGAGCATGGGTGTCACATCGCCACCTTCGTCTTGGCCTTCGCGATCTCCTCACCGACCTTCGTGGCGGCCGCGGTCATGATGTCGAGGTTGCCTGCGTACGGCTCCAGGAAGTCACCGGCACCCCGCACCTCCACGAAGATCGTGACCTTCTCGTCGTCGAACTGCGGCTCCCGGAGCAGGTGGTAGCCAGGCACGTACGACTGCACCTCTGCTTCCATGGCGCGGATCGACGCCTCCAGCGCCTCGCGGTCGGTGTCCGGACCGATGGAGCACATGATCGTGTCCCGCATCATGAGCGGCGGTTCGGCGGGGTTGAGGATGATGATCGCCTTGCCGCGCGCCGCGCCGCCGAGCCGCTCGATCGCCCGGGCGGTGGTGAAGGTGAACTCGTCGATGTTGGCCCGCGTCCCCGGGCCCGCGGACAGCGACGCGATGGTCGCGACGATCTCCGCGTACTCCACCGGCGCGACCCGTGACACGGCGTGGACCATCGGCACCGTCGCCTGGCCACCGCAGGTCACCATGTTGACGTTGGGCGCCTCGAGGTGCTCCACCAGGTTCACCGTGGGCACGACGTAGGGTCCGCGCGCCGCCGGCGTGAGGTCGATCGCTGCGATCCCCGCCTCCTCGTAGCGGGGAGCGTTGCGCACGTGGACGTAGGCGGACGTCGCCTCGAAGACCAGGTCGGGCAGCGGTTGCCGAAGGAGCCAGTCGACCCCCTCCGTCGACGCCTCGATCCCGTGGGCCCGGGCACGAGCCAGCCCCTCGCTCGCCGGGTCGACACCGACCATGTACCGCAGGTCGATCGCCTCGGACCTGAGCAGCTTCTCCATCAGGTCCGTGCCGATGTTGCCCGGCCCGACGATGGCAGCGACCGCCCGCACAGGGGGCGCGCTCACTCGAACACGACCGTTGCCGAGCCCAGCCCCTCGAAGCGTGCCTCCACCTGATCCCCGGCCCGTACGTCGAACGCCCTCGTGCACGATCCCGGCAGCACGATGTGGCCGGCGTCCAACGACGCGCCGAACGCGGCCAGCTTGTTGGCCAGCCAGCAGACGGCCGTGGCCGGATCCCCGAGGACGGCGGCACCGGTGCCGGTGGCCACCTCCTGCCCGTTCAGCGAGAGTGTGGCCGACACGGCGGGCAGGTCGACCTCGGACGGCGGGGTGTGCACGTCGCCGACGACGAAGCCGCCGGCACTGCCGTTGTCGGCGACGGTGTCGGCCAGCTTGATCTGCCAGTCCGCGATGCGGCTGTCGATGATCTCGATCGCCGGAGCGACAAACCGGGTGGCCGCCAGCACGTCGGCCTCGGTGACGCCCGGGCCCTTCAGCGGCTCACCGAGGACGAAGGCGATCTCGATCTCGACCCGAGGCTGCAGGAACCGCCCGGCCTCGACCGACCCCGTCACCGCCATGTCGTCGAGCAGATGGCCGTAGTCGGGCTCCGAGACGCCCAGCATCTCCTGCATGGCGACCGAGGTCAGGCCGACCTTGTGACCGACGATCCTCGCGCCGGACTCGAGCCGCTCTCGCACGTTGACCAGCTGCGCCCCGTAGGCCTCGTCCACCGTGAAGTCAGGGAAGGTCGAGGTGAGAGGAGGGATCGCGGTGCGGCTTCGCCTCGCGGAACCGAGGAGCTCCGCGGCGGTTGCCGAGGTGGTGGCGTTCATCCACGAGCATGATCGCCGAGGCCCGCGCATCCGACCACCCTGCGTTCCGAACGACGGAACCCCGGCGGCCGGGCCCCCGACCCTGCTGGCACGGCCTCGGCCCGAAGGTCGGAACGCACACTCCCCGGTCGCCGGGCACCGGTGGTGTGATGCGCAGCATGGAGCTCGCCCCGATCACACCGCACTGCGGAGCCGAGGTGGTCGGGATCGACCTGTCGGTGGCGCAGGAGGACGAGACGATCGCCACCATCGATCGCGCCCTCGAGACCCACGGCGTCCTCGTCTTCCGCGACCAGCACGTCGACGTCGCCGCGCAGCGCGCCTTCGCGGCTCGCTTCGGAGAGCTGCACCAGACGCAGTACGCCGGCGCGGTCGACGGGTTCCCCGAGGTCACGGTGATCAGCGAACGCATCAAGGGAGCGACCTCCAGCTGGCACGCCGATTCCACGTTCGAGCCGACGCCACCACGAGGCTCCCTCCTACGGTTCGTCGAAGGACCGGCCGTGGGCGGCGACACGCTCTGGGCCAGCACGCACGCCGCGTTCGCATCACTGTCGTCCGCCATGCAGCGCCTGGTCGACGGGCTCACCGCGCAGCACGACAGCCACCACGTCGCCGCGCAACGGCAGAAGCAGCAACGCGGCGGCGAGCCGTTCACGCTGTCCACCTCCGAGCATCCAGTCGTGCTGGGCGGCAACTCGCCCGGCCGCAGGTCGCTCTTCGTGAACTCGACCTTCACAGCGCGCATCACCGAGCTGTCGGAGACGGAGAGCAACCGGGTGCTGTCGATCCTGTTCGAGACCATCCGGTCACCCGACCTGCAGGTCCGGGTGCGCTGGGAACCCGGCACGCTCGCGTTCTGGAGCAACTACGCAACGCAGCACTACGCGGTACCCGACTACGACGGCACGCGGACGATGCACCGATGCACCCTCGTGGGCGGCCCGCCTCGCTGACCCTGGCCCACCGGCGCATCCGATCCGCTCATCACGAACGCCGCGGAGCGCGTCGGCTCCGAGACGCCGACCGCCGCACGTCGGTCCACGGCGGCTCACCATCGGTTGTCGACGCCACCGGTACGTGACCGAATGGTCGCGTACACGCCTTAGGGTGTGGGCGGGATCGTTGGGGAGGGGAGGGCGTCAGATGCGTGTCGTCACGGCATCACCGGAACGCGGCTGTCGTGGGCGACACGTCGCCGTCGACGCCTGACGCTGGCCGGAGGGCATCGAGATGTTGCGCGTGGCGGTGGGCCGGATGGCGTCGGCGGTACCGCTCATCCTGCTCATAACCCTGGGCACGTTCGTTCTCGGGCAGCTGATGCCGGGGGACCCGGCTTATGCCGTGGCCGGCCCGGACGCCTCCTCCGAGGAGGTGGCCCAGGTCCGCCGGGACCTGAACCTGGAGGACCCGCCGCCGGTCCGTTATGTCCGGTGGCTGGGGGACGCGTTCCGCGGTGACCTCGGCGTGTCGGCCGCCACCCGCCGGCCCGTGGCGGACGAGCTGGGCCGCCGCTGGCCGGTGACCGCCTCGCTCGGCATCGCCGCCCTGACGCTGTCACTGGCCCTGGGCATCCCGATCGGCATCGCCCAGGGCCTGCGGCCCGGCTCGTGGCTGGACCGGGCCCTGCTGGCGCTCGTCTCCGTGGGCCTGGCCGCGCCGGCGTTCTGGCTCGCCACCATGCTGGTCTACCTGCTGGCGGTGGAGCGGCGATGGCTGCCGGCCCGGGGCTACGTGCCCTTCGGCGACTCGCCGGACGAGTGGGCCCGTCACATCCTCATGCCGGCCCTCACGCTCGCCGTCGTCGGCGGCGCCGAGATCGCCCGCCAGCTGCGCGCCTCGCTGGTGGGGGTGATGCAGCAGGACCACATCCGGGCGGCCGCCGCCCGAGGGCTCAGCCCCCGGGTGGTCGTCGGCAAGCACGCGCTGCGCAACGCCTCGCTGCCGGTCCTCACCATCGTCGGGCTGCGGATCGGGCAGCTGCTGGCCGGTGCGGTCGTCGTCGAGGAGATATTCGAGCTCCACGGCCTGGGCAGCTACGCCCTCGACGCCATCCTGAACCAGGACTTCGTGGTGGTGCAGGGCGTGGTCCTGGTCACCGCCGTCGTCGTCGTGGCCACGAACCTGCTGGTCGACATCCTCTACTACTGGGCCAACCCCAAGGCGCGGCCGGCGTGAGCGACTCCTACCTCCGGCGCACGGTGGCCCGCCTGGTGCGCCGCCCCGCCGCCGTCGTCGGCCTCGCCGTCGTGGCCGCCTTCGGGCTCGCCGGCCTGTTGGCCCCGGTGATCAGCCCCTACGGCCTGGAGGAGGCCACGTCCGAGTTCCGCGCCGGTCCGTCGCAGGACCACTGGCTGGGCACCGACATGATCGGCAAGGACACCTTCAGCCAGCTGCTCTACGGCCTCCGCACCTCGCTGTGGGCCAGCCTGGTGGCGGTCACGCTCGCGGTGGTGGCGGGCACGGCCATCGGCCTGTGCAGCGGGTACTTCGGGGGCCGGACCGACCAGGTCCTCATGCGGATGGTGGACGCCGTCCTGTCGTTCCCCGGGCTGCTCACCGCCATGGTGGTGGTGGGGTTGCTGGGCCCGAGCGTCCTCAACGCGATGATCGGCCTGTCGGTGGCCTTCATGCCCCTCTTCGCCCGGCTGGTCCGCGGGCAGACCCTGGCCGTGCGCCAGGAGAGCTACGTGGAGGCGGCCCTGGTGGTCGGCTCCGGGCCCGGGCGCATCATCCGCCGCCACGTCCTGCCCAACGTGGCGCCGCCCCTGGTGGTGCAGGCCTCCATGACCTTCGGTTTCGCGCTGCTGGCCGAGGGCACGCTGGCCTTCCTGGGGCTGAGCGTCCAGCCTCCGGAGACGAGCCTGGGGAGCCTGCTGCGGCGGGGGTTCGGGGCGGTCAACGACACGCCGCGGCTGGTGCTCGTGCCCGGCCTCGCCATCACCGTGCTGACCCTGGCGTTCAACGCCGTCGCCGACGGGTTGCGCGACGCGATGGCCCGCGGGGACGCCGACCGGGTCGAGGGGCGGCTGTGACGGCGCTCTCACCCGGTCCCGTGGCCGCCGGGTCGCCGGACGGCGACAGCGGGCCGCTCCTCGCGGTCAGCGACCTGGGGGTGGAGGCCCGGGGCGGCGTGACGCTGCTGGAGGACGTGGCGTTCGCCCTCGATCGGGGCCGGACCCTGGGGCTGGTGGGCGAGAGCGGGTCGGGCAAGACGCTGATCGCGCTGTCGGTGCTGGGCCTGCTCCCGTCGGGTGTCCATCGCGTGAGCGGCCACGTCCGGTTCGACGCGCAGGACCTCACCACGCTCGGGCCCCGGCAGCTCCGTGCGGTCCGGGGCCGGGACATCGGCGTGGTGTTCCAGGACCCGATCGGGAGCCTGGACCCGTCGTTCACCGTCGGCAGCCAGCTGATCGAGACCATCCGGGCCCGCACCGGCCTGTCCCGCCGAGCCGCCCGCGAGCGGGCGGCCGGCCTGCTCGACCGGATGGGCATCGCGCACCCGGCGAAGCGGCTGCGTGACTACCCCCACCAGCTGTCCGGAGGCATGGCCCAGCGGGTCATGATCGCGCTGGCCATCTCGTGCGAGCCGCGGCTCCTGATCGCCGACGAGCCGACCACCGCACTGGACGCCACCGTGCAGGCGCAGATCCTGACCCTGCTGCGCTCGTTGCAGGACGAGCACGGCATGGCCCTGCTGCTCATCTCCCACGACCTCTCGGTGGTGGCCGAGATGGCCGACGACGTGGCCGTGGTCTACGGCGGCCAGATCGTGGAGCGGGGCGCGGTCACCCCGGTGTTCGACCATCCCCGGCACCCCTACACCGGGGCGTTGCTGGGCGCGCAGCCCGGCAGCGTGGCCCGGGGCGAAGCCCTGGCTGCCATCCCCGGATCCGTCCCCGCGCCGGGGGCGCTGCCGGAGGGCTGCCGGTTCCACCCCCGCTGCGACCATGCCACCGACGCCTGCCGTGCGGGGGTCCCGCCGCTGGTCGAGGTCCCGCCACTGGTCGAGATCCGGGCGGGGGGCGACCTCCGGGCCACCCGCTGCCTGCGCCACGCCGACCTCACGCTGCGGGGTCTGCCCGGGATGTCCGACGCACCGGAGCCGGAACCCGAACCGGACCTGGGCCCGCCGCCGGCGTTCCCTGCGGCGCCCACACCGGCCGTACCCACACCGGCCGGGGCCGAGGACCGCGACCCCGGAGCGCCCGTGCTGGTGGACGCCCGGGACCTGAGCAAGGACTACGTGCTGCGCGACGGGCGCGGGCCGTGGTCCCGCTCCCTGCTCCCCGCGGTCGCGGGCGTGACCTTCCAGATCCGGGCCGGGGAGACGTTGGGCCTGGTGGGCGAGAGCGGGGCGGGCAAGTCGACCGTCGGGCGCCTGGTGCTCGGCCTCGAGGCGCCGACGCGGGGCCAGGTGCTGATCGACGGTACCGACCTCCGCCAGGCCCGGGGGGCGCGCCGCCGGGAGCTCCGCCGTGACGTCCAGGTCGTCTTCCAGGACCCGCACAGCTCGCTCGACCCGATGATGACGGTCGGCACCATCCTGGCCGAACCGCTCGAGGTGCACACCACCTCGACCCGGGCCGAGGTCGGCGCCCGGGTCGCCGAGCTGTTGGAGCTGGTCGGCCTGGGCGCGGCCACGGCCCGGCAGTTGCCCGACACGCTCTCGGGCGGCCAGCGCCAGCGGGTGGCCATCGCCCGGGCCCTGGCGCTGCGACCGCGCCTGATCGTGTGCGACGAACCGGTGACCGCCCTCGACGTCTCGACCCAGGCCCAGGTCATCAACCTCCTCGTCGACCTCCAGCGCGAGCTGGGCGTGGCCTACCTGTTCATCGGCCACGACCTCGCGGTGGTCCGCCACATCAGCGATCGTGTCGCCGTCATGCGCGACGGCCAGATCGTGGAGATCGGCACGAGCGACCAGATCCACCGCCGTCCCCGGCACGCGTACACCCGGGCGCTGAACGACGCGGTCCTGTCCGTGGACCCGCGCCGGCGCCGGAGGCGCGCACCGGACGGTGAGGCCCCGCCCTCCAGCCCCGCTGAACAACAGGGAGAGACCCACGGTGCACTCAACGACCAGCCTTGAGAGACGGAGCGCGGCCGTGCCGGTCGCCCCACCCCGCCGTCGACGCCGGTGGCGATCGCCGGCCCTGGTAGTGGTCGCGGCCGTCCTGGCGGCAGCCTGCGGCGGCGGTGACGGTGGCGGCGGGGGGAGCAACGCCCCCGGGGGCGAGGAGGACGCCGTCGGCTGTGGCGCCGCGTCGTCCCCCGGCGACGTGGGTGGGGACGAGGGCGGTGCCGCGATCGAGGACGCCGACCCGTCCGCCGTCCTGCGCTGGGGAGCCATGCGGGCCGAGAGCATGGACCCCATCCGGGAGGCCGGCGTCGACTACGTGCAGCTGCACGCGGTGTTCGACACGCTGCTGTCGATCTCGCCGGAGGACGGCGAGCTCATGCCCCGCCTCGCCTCGGAGTGGGAGGCCGACGAGGAGTCCGTCGTGCTGCACCTGCGGGACGACGTCACCTTCCAGGACGGCACGCCCTTGGACGCCGAGGCCGTGGCCTTCAACCTCGACCGGGCCATGAACGACCCCGACTCGAACATCACCGGGATGCTGGAGGCGATCGAGAGCGTCGAAGTGGTGGACGGCAGCACGGTGGAGCTCCAGCTGGCCGAGCCGACGCCGCTGGCGGTCCTGCAGCTGCTGGCCGACCGGCCGGGCATGATGGCGTCGCCCGAGGCGGTCCGGGACGCCGGCGGCAGCACCGCGTTCAGCGAGGCGCCAGTGGGCGCGGGCATGTACCAGGTCGAGGGCGAGTGGTTCCCCCGGGAGTCGATGTCGGTGCGGGCGTGGGACGGCTACTGGGACACCGACGCCCAGGCGCTCGGCGGCATCGACTTCACCGAGGTGGAGCCCGACGCCAAGGTCAACGCCCTGCTGTCGGGTTCGGTGGACGTCGCCTCGGTCGGGGGCACCGACGTCTCCGCCCTGGAGGACGAGCCCGACGTCGCCCTGTCGGTCGGGCCGGCCACCATCGGGCGGGGGCTCACCGTCAACCCCACGCTCGAGCCGTTCGACGACGTGCGCGTCCGCCAGGCCATCGCCCACGCCATCAACCGGGACGCCATGGTCGAGGCGTTGACCAACGGCTACGGCGAGCCCCGCTGCCAGCTGTTCGCCGCCAACTCGCCCGCCTACGACGAGGAGCTGGACGGGCTCTACCCCTACGACCCGGCCCGGGCGTCCGAGTTGCTCGAGGAGGCCGGGCACGCCGACGGCCTCGAGTTCAAGGCCATCATCGGCAGCGGGGCGACGGCCTACATCCAGTTCGGTGAGCTGCTCCAGGCCCAGCTGGCCGAGGTGGGGATCGAGATGGACCTGGAGCTGGTCGACCGGTCACAGACGCTGCCCATGCTCTACGAGGAGGACGCCGCCCCGGCCGCTCCCATCGGTGGGGGCGCCGACGCCGCCCTGACCGACGTGTTCATTCGCAACTACCTGCTGGAGGACGGGAGCTTCAACGCCGGCGACGTCGAGCTTCCCGAGGTCCGGGACCTGGTCGAGGAGGCGGGCGCCCAGCCGGACATCGCGTCCGCCCGGCCCCTGTACCAGGAGCTGAACCGGGCGGTCGCCGAGGACCTGTTCCAGATCATCCCGGTGTACGCCGATGCGGCCATCACCGGGCACCAGACGAACGTCGGTGGCCTGCACCCGGGGCTCCTCGACATCGACCCCAGCCCGGAGCTCCTCCGCGGGGTGTTCGTCGTCGAGGATTGACGCCGTAGCGTCAGTCCCAGGTTGTGTCCTGACGCCGTAGCGTCAGTCCCCAGGTTGTGTCCTGACGCTCGTCACCCGAGCCTGGCGGGGCTGGTGCGCCGCCAGGCTCAGAGGCCGTTCTCAGGACGGCATCACGTTGCCGAGATCGGCGGGCGGGCGCAGCCGGGCACGCAGCTCGGGGGTCAACACGTTGCCGATCCGCCCGATCAGCAGGCTCATCTCATAGCCGACCAGGCCGATGTCGCAGCTCGACTCGCACATCATGGCCAGGACCGAGCCGTCGCTCACCCGGGCCACGAACAGGAAGCCGTCGTCCATCTCCACGATCAGCTGCCGCACCCCGCCGGCGGCGAAGAACTGCGCCGCCCCGTCGGAGAGGCTGGCGAGGCCGGAGGTGATGGCCGCGAGCTGATCGGCCGAGTCGCTGGGGATCTGTGCGGAGATGCAGAGGACCAGCCCGTCAGCCGTGACCACCGCGGCGCTGAAGGCGCCGGGCACCCGGTCGACGAAGTCGTCGAGCAGCCAGTCGAGCTCGGACTCGTCCGACTGGTTCGGGATCCCCTCGTCACCTACGTCCACGATCCGGCCCCTTTACCTTGCGTTTCGTTTGCCCGCATGGACGTGTCGGCATCGCGGCGACCACACGGTCGCGCACACGCCAGAGACGCCGATCACTGGTGAGCGGCCTTCACCCCGGCCGCTGACCCATCCCACTTCGAGACCGATGCACCAGCGAAACGAACGCAAGGGAGCAGGCCTCTGAGGGTGACTATAACGCGGCGTGTTCGCCACCTAGAGCCCGTCTGCCACGCCGCGTCCCGCCCGTGCCGTCGGCGGCCAGACGGTGATGAGGGGTGTACTACCGTACTCGCGGGGTGCGCGACCCGATTCCCGAGTCGTGCTGGGGTCGACAGACCGGACGAGTCGCTCTGTGGGCGAGCACATGACCGAAACTGGGGGTGCGATGGGCGTCGGCGTTAGACGCGTCATGGCCCGGATCAGCAACGCGAAGTTCCCGGTCCGTTCCAAGCTGGTGGCGGTCCTCCTGCTGCCGGTGACACTCCTCCTGGCGCTGGGGGGCTCGCAAGTCGTCAGCGTCCGCCAGGACGCCCGGGAGGCCAGGGCCGAGGCCCGGCTGGCCGCCGCGGTCACGGGCCCGGGCAGCTTCCTGAAGCTGGTGGTGGACGAGCGCAACCACACCGCGGTGTACCTGCTCGACGCCGAGGACCTCATCCGGAGCGTCGGGCCGGGCCGGTACCTCGAGACCCGCCGGCTGGTCGACGAGGCCCGCCAGGAGTTCCTCGATTTCATCGCCGGGGAGGACGAGCAGGTCCGGGCCATCTACGAGCCGGCGATGGCGGCCGTCGAGCAGCTCGACCAGCTCCGGGTCGACGTCGACGCCGACACCGGCACGCGCAGCTTCCAGAACGTGGCGGCCGTGCAGGACCTCTTCGCACGGTTCGGCGAGGTCACCGGTCCTCTGTTCGACGCCAACCGGCGGGTGTCCCTGATCGTCGGCGAGCCGGCCCTCCAGCGGGGCGCGGCGATCGTCGACCAGTCCCTCCGCCAGTCCGACACGATCGCCCTGCTGACCTACAGCCTGGTGGTGGCGGCCCTCGCCGGCGACGCCGACGGCGTCAACACCGGTGAGGAGTACGTCGACGTCGCCTCGCTGCTGCGGGACCTCCGCTCCGGCGAGCAGATCATCCGCCTCAACGGCGAGGGCGACTATGCCGAGATGGTCGCGATGCTGTTCGCCAGCGAGCACATCCAGGTCTACCCCGAGCTGGTGGCGACCGCGCTCGACTCGGGGGCCCCGGACGTCGGCGGCCTGTTCGCGAACGCCGGCAACGAGGACGCCTTCGGCTACGACAAGCTGCGGGAGGCGGCCGAGGAGCAGATCGGGCAGGCCGTCGACGACATCAACGGCGACGCGCAGCAGACGCAGACCACGTTCACCGTCGTCGGCCTGGCCGTCCTGCTGGTGCTGGCCACGGTCACCACGCTGGTGGCGCGCTCGATCACCCGGCCGCTGCGTTCGCTCACCCAGCAGGCCATGGCCATGGCCGGCGAGCGGCTGCCCAGCGCCGTCCAGGGAATCCTGGACGCCCCGCCCAGCGAGACCATCGAGGCCCCCCGACTGGAGCCCATAGACATCCGCACCCGGGACGAGGTGTCCGACGTGGCCCAGGCCCTCACCACGGTGCAGGACTCCGCCCTGGGCCTGGCGACCGAGCAGGCCGCCCTGCGACGGAACATCTCCGACAGCTTCGTGCACCTGGGCCGCCGCAACCAGACCCTGCTCGGCCGCCAGCTCGACTTCATCACCGAGCTGGAGCAGACCGAGACCGACCCGAACACGTTGGCCAACCTGTTCCGGCTGGACCACCTGGCCACCCGCATGCGGCGCAACGCCGAGTCGCTGCTGGTGCTGGCCGGCCTCAAACCTCCCCGGGTGTGGCGGGTGCCGGTGATGGTCAGCGACGTCGTCCGGGCGGCGCTGAGCGAGACCGAGAACTACGAGCGGGTGGAGATCCTCGGCGTCGAGCCGGCTGCCGTCGTCGGGTCCGCGGTCGCCGACCTGGCCCACCTGCTGGCCGAGCTCGTCGAGAACGCCATCGCCTTCTCCCCGCCCCACCTGCGGGTGGAGATCAGCGGCCGCTACCGGCCCTTGGACCCCTACGCCGGTGACCGCGGCCTGCCGCCGTCGGCGCGCGAGGACGGCGCGTTCACCATCACCGTCGCCGATTCGGGCATCGGCATGACCGCCGAGGCCGTCGGCCGGGCCAACCAGCGCCTGGCGGGCCAGGAGTCGTTCGCCGTGGCCCCCTCCCAGTACCTGGGTCACTACGTCGCCGGCATGATCGCCCGCCGGCATGGCATCACCGTCCGCCTGGACAGTTCCGGTCACCGAGGGACCACGGCCACGGTGACGCTGCCCCCGAGCCTGCTGTCGAGCCCGGAAGAGTCGTCGGTCCCGGTGCCCGCGGGCCCGGGGGCCTACGCCGCCCCGCCGGTGCCGGCCGCCCCGACGCCCATCGCCACGCGCGGCTTCCACCCCGGCGGCCGGGCCGCCCTGGCCCCGACCATCGACACCTACCGGGTGGGCGAGGCCGAGTTCTACATCGACTTCGGCACCCTCCACCAGCCCGAAGCCCCGCCGCCGACGGCCCCGGGCCCGGCCCCGGGCCTCCCCACCGGGCGCGCCCGGCCCGCCGCCTCGGCCATCGACAGGACCGCCATCGGCGAGGCGCAGCGGGCGCGCTACGTGCGCGACACGCTGTCGAAGTTCTCCGCCGGCCTGGAGAAGGGGCGGTACGCCTCCGCCCGCGAGCAGGACGAGCGGGCGGTTGGCCCCGACGGTCCCGACGGCCCCGGTGCAGAGCCGCCGTCGCCGGCGCCGGCCGACGGGAGTGGGGAGGCGCCGCCGCCCCCGAGCCAGGGGGCCGGGACGGCGGCCGACGACCAGGCTGGGTGACATCGACCTGCTCGACCGGGACGTGCTCGGCCGCCGGGTACCGCACGACTGGTTCGAGCTCCCGGTCCGGCTGGCCGCGGCGGCGTAGGCGGTCGCTACTCGCAGATCTGCTCGAGGGCCTGGACCTCGGCCACGTGCGCGGACAGGTCCTCGTCGCGCAGCGGGGTCGACGAGGTGTCGCTGTCCGATGTCACCTCGCCGCCGGTGGCGCCAACCATGAACACCCGGTCCCGGGGCACGCCGCCGGACACCAGGGGGAAGACCGTCTCCTGGTCGCCCGCGTACCCGGCGTCGACATCGACACCGGCGGCGCCCAGGCGGGCCAGCTCCTCGATCAAGGCGACCGACGGATCGCCCGACCCGTCACCCGGCGGCGCCCACACCCGGACGCGCTCGCCGACCGGGAAGCCGTTGAGGCCCAGCCACACCGTGACGGCGTCCACCACCGGCCGGTCGCCGATGAGCGTCTCCGACGGCAGCAGAGCGACGTACACGATCTCGTAGCCGACATCACGGTAGGCGCCGGCCACCGCCGCCGCCCTCGGCCGGGCCGCGGGCTCGGCCTCCGGGTCGTTCACCCACCTCGTGGCCTCGCCGTCCGCTCCGGACGTGGCGCCGCCGAAGACGACGAAGACCACGGCCCGGTTGACCTCGCGGCAGGACGGGAGGCCGGTGTCGCCGGCCGTGGTGGCCCCCGCGGTCGCGAACGGCGCTTCGTCGTCCCCGCCGCCGTCGCCACAGGCAAGGGCGCCCACCCCCAAGACGACCACCGCGGCGATGCCCCGAAGGGCGCGGCTCATCGTCGACCCGTCCCAGTCCCCAGCCAGCATCCAGCCATCATTGCAAACCCGACACCCGGGATGTGGCCCCGTCGGGCCTCCCACCACTGGTGTCGGACACACCGCCCTGAGCTGTAGGAAATCGACCCCCAATACTCACCGAAGACAAAAGCCCAGGTCAGAGACCTGGGCTTGCTCCCCGCTCGGGCGAGGACCTCTGGGAATCTGGATGGCCAGTTCTGTGACCTGGGGTCTTGGGGTTGCTCGGGGGCGAGGACTCCAACTCACCTTGGGCCCCTCCCCACCTGTACCACCTCGTCTCGCCCAATACCCCTGAGCTGCCCAAACGCCCTCGCCGCCCTCCCGGCCGCTCCCCCTCCGTACCTCCGTGTTGCGCCCCGTCTGTGACCACTTCGTGACCACACACCGACGCCGGACGTTCGCCGCTCGGTGACGAGGCACCAGCTCCTGCCCTGCCCCGTCGTAGTTCCCGCGACGACCGCTTCGCGGTATCGCCGGTTATCTCGCGCAAGTTGAGTGACCGGGCGGGCGCGGTTATGTGCGTCTTCGAACCCTTGACGGGTCACACCTCAGAGTGGTGCCGACCGTCACCGTGGGGGTTCGAGTCGGTCCTCTGACACCGATACCCGGCACTGCGGGCTGCGGTTGAGCTGGCCCTCCACCGTGCCTGGGATCGCCGGCTACGCGCTGGGTTCGACGGGACCGGCGCTGTGGTTGTGGGCGCCCTCCCCGAGCCGGCATCGTTAGGTGACAGGTCGGCCGGGGGTGACTGGACCTGACAGCGGGCGGGCGGTGCCTCGGTCGAGCGCAGTGCCTCCGAAGAGCTGGGCGCAGGCCGCGCGTTGTCTGACGCCATCCAGTCCCAGTCATGGTCGCCGGACTCGTCGGCGCGGTTGTCGGCAACACGCCGATGCCCCCCGGGGTCTACCGGATCAAGGCGAGCCGTCAGCAGAGCGTCTACGTACCGCCCGCCGGTACTTGTTGACGTCGACCTGGTAGAACCACTCGATCGTCACCAGGCCTCCCTGGGGGAGAGGGTCCCAGTCGATGAGTGCTGCGCCGGACTCAAGATGCTGATGCTCGTCCTTAGGAGAGATGATGACCTCCGTGAGGAGGTTTAGAGGCTCTGGTGAGGACGTCGGAACTGTTGCCCGCCTGATGAATCGGGTGAGTACGATTTCTCCATCGGGGCGCATTCGAAGCCCAAATAGGGCGCCAAACCGGTGAATCAGGACATGGAACGCCCGGAGAGGGTCTCGGGACAGGCCCAGCGAGCCTCCATCGTCATAGAGTTTGTAGGAGTGGCCAAGCTCGAATCGCTTACCCGCTATCTCATGGACGAAGATCAATAACGTGTAAGGGTGTGTTGTCGTTATGACGCGTCGCGTCACTATCGACTGCGATAGTTTAGTGCTGCGTTCGAGGACATATTGGTACTCGGCATCTGGATTCAAGGCAGCGGTTATAGCGTGTTCAGCTCTCACGCCGTCTACATGTGCATTAAAATCCCGGAATCCAGGGCCAGCAATGAGGTCTCCGTGACTCAAACGAGGCCCAACAGAGGACACCTGGCCGAGCTCGAGGAGGCTGACGGTCATCGACACGCGGGTTGACGGCGAGATGGTCGTCGGGGTGATAGGGAGAGTGCTGGCAGGGTTCGGATGCTCGAGAACAAGTGACCTGCGGCGAAGTTCGTATGAGATCTCGGATCCTGGTACACCATCAATGACCAGATCATCCCAAGTGAGGATGACCACTCCAGCATGCCGTGAACCGCTACCGAGTTGGCGCCGAGCCTCCGCTGCGTAGGCCTCGATGTCACTTGGGACTTTATCATCGAGCGCCACTCTCACGATCGCTCGGTCGATGCTTATGAAAACTACCCCCGAGTTTTGCGGCGTCGCGTTTGAGATCTGATGACTCGCCTTACTTATGCGCTGACGTACTCGCCGGGGAGTCGAGTCGAGCCTGATTCGCTTGACCTCGACCCAGACGGGTTCGGGGAAATCATCAAGCCGGATGTCAGGCAGTCCTTCGTCCTCGACGAGGTGGCAGTCAAGCCCTCGTGAACGAAGCCACGACCAGTAGGCCACCTCCGCCATTGTGTCGTGATACTGATCAGGGTCAGCGATCCGAGATCGGACCGAGTCTCGTGCTCGCCGGTCGTCGATGAACGACCAATGGTCGTCAGGATCTGATGGTGCTATCCAGTAGTCCTCGTCGAGCATCGCGGTAGCTAGCTCGCGAACCATGCCGCTTTCGTCAGGATACAGGAGGCCTTGGTCGAGATACTGTTCGATCGAGTCAAACTGAAGGACCGCGGGGTGGCTGGGCGTGCGGGCGCGCAGTCGATCTAGCTTTGGATCGTCGAACATCGCTATAAGGACGTCTTGACGACGGCGGAGCGGCCCTTCAAGGGCCTTCATATTGGCGAGATCAGCGGAGTGACTTGGCTCTTGGTCCATTTCGGTTCGCTACCGTAGTCCCATTCACCGATGATCTCCTCTGCTTTGCGTCTGCCTCCCACTCCGCCGATGAGGCGATCTCATACTCAAAGCGGTCCACCACACGCGGGGCGGGGTGGGAAGTCTCCAGCGGATGGACGACGGGCACCGGTGGGCGGCGTTGGAGCGCTTCGAAAGGGCGACCGAGCTGCCGTTGCTCGTGTTGGCCTTGGCGATGGTGCGGCTGTTGGTCGTGCCGCTGCTGGTGGATCTGCCCGAGTCCGCAGACGCCGCCGTCGGCGGACTCGACCGAGCCGTAGGGGCGGTGTCCGTGTTCAAGGAACCATCGCTCCTGATCCCGTCATTGACCGTGGTTCACCGGCCCGGGCGAACGCACCAATTGCGGCAGCCGCCGCCGTGGTCATCACCTCGTTCTGATCACGCGTCGATCATCCTCCACCAATACGCTCCGCGCTGCGCCATCGGCCAGCATCCGAGCCACCGTCGACGTCCCTGCCCCGGGCGGCCCGGTCACCACCAACGCCGCCATGCCAAACATTCTCGCCGCCCCACCCCAGCAGCCTGCACCGATGCCAACCGCGTCGTCCTAGCACTCGACATCGCCGGTTCTGGTTGGCTGGCGGCTCTGGCCGAGGACGATGTTCTGGGCTCTCTGCGGGGTGTTTGCGGGCACCCTCAAGCATCCGCCCGCTCGAATTTGAGCAGTAATGGTTCTGATACTCTCCGTAAGAGCGAAAGGAATGTCTTTGGCAACTCGCGTCGTCATTGCCGAGGACGAGGCCATCATCCGTCTCGACCTGAAGGAGACCCTCGAGGAGGAGGGCTACGAGGTGGTCGGTGAGACCGGTCGGGGTGACGAGGCCGTCCGGCTGGTCCGTGAGCACGAGCCCGAGCTGGCCATCCTCGACATCATGATGCCGGGCATGGACGGGCTGCAGGCGGCCCGCGAGATCGCCGGCGACCGCCGGGCCGCGGTCCTGATCCTGACGGCGTTCAGCCAGCGCGACCTGATCGAGCAGGCGCGCGACGCCGGGGCGCTGGCGTACCTGGTGAAGCCGTTCGAGCGCAACGAGTTGATCCCCGCCGTCGAGGTGGCCTTGGGCCGGTTCAACGAGATGCGGGCCCTGGCCGACCAGACCGTCAACCTCGAGGAGCAGCTCGAGACCCGCAAGATCGTCGACCGCGCCAAGGGCCGGCTCATGGACGAGCACCGTCTCGGTGAGAGCGACGCGTTCTCGTTCATCCAGAAGCGGGCCATGTCCGACCGGGTGACGATGCGCGTGATCGCCGAGAAGGTCATCGCCGGGGACCTCCATATGGATGACGCCTTGCGTGCCGTCGATATCCAGATCGGGATCTACGTCCAGTCCGATGACGAGGACATCCTCGGGGATGTGACCAGGCATGTCGTCGAACTTGTTGAGCACCTCGGCTATGGCCAGGCCGTCGAGGTCAGGTGACTGCCAGGTGTTTCGGATCTGGCGCGAGAGGGCCAAGTCGGGGTTGACATCGCGGGAGGCCCGCGAGCGGTTGGCGCAGATGGAGAGCATGTTGCGTGTACAACTGCTCGACAAGCATCAGGCCGAAGTCAGCAGCAAGGAGGGTGAGACCGTCGCCAACCTCGTTCGAGCGCTCGAACAGGTGCCATCAGCCTGTATAACATTCGGGTCCCTCGCTGTGCTTAAATATCACGTCAACGGCGAGCCAGTGTTCCATGCACGGCATCTCAGCGCAATGGAAGTGCAAGCTTTGGGACGCTTTCCTGATCTTCACAAACATCCAGAGAAGTTCTTCGAGTCGCTCGCAGATGCGGTGGCGCTACCGGAGATTGAGCCTCGAGAATGAGGACTCCGTCCCCTGTCCGCCTGGATCTGACTCTCCGGCAAATTGCAGCGACCGTGATCGATGATCAGTGTCTCGGAGGGATCGGCATGGGGATCGGCCGCACATAAGGTCCTCGTTGCAGAGGCAACGCGATCCGCACAGATCGGCGCATCTCGGGCGGCTCCGGGAGGCGGCTCGAACGACCACACGGTCGAGCTCAGTCGGACCCTGAGGTCCGGTGCTGCCTCCGACTGACTGACTGCAGATCGGTCGCAGCCCCAGCCAACCGCTTCGAGGAAGCAGCTCCCACCGAGCATCCAAGATGTCTGTGACCAAACTGTGACCACGTGCT
>DATHJB010000039.1 GCA_035316325.1 Acidimicrobiales bacterium | reverse complement strand
TGGAGCTGGGTCTCGGCACCGGCTGGTACGACGCCGAGCACACCGCCTACGGCATCCCCTTCCCGAGCCTGAAGGAGCGCTTCGACCGGCTGGAGGAGCAGCTGGCGATCGTCACCGGGCTGTGGACGACGCCGGAGGGCGAGCGGTTCTCGTTCGCCGGCGAGCACTACCGGCTCGACGATTCGCCGGCGCTGCCCAAGCCGCAGCAGACGCCCCGTCCTCCGATCATCATCGGCGGCTCGGGGTCGACCCGCACGCCCCGCCTGGCCGCCCGCTACGCCGACGAGTTCAACGCCATGTTCGCCACGCTCGACGAGTTCAAGCCCCGCATCGACAACGTGGCCGCGGCGTGCGAGCAGGCCGGCCGCGACCCGGCGACGATGGTGTGGTCCAACTCGCTGGTGCTGTGCGTCGGCCGCGACGAGGCCGAGCTCGCCCGGCGGGCCGCGGTCATCGGACGGGACCCGCAGGAGCTGCGCGCCAACGGTGCGGCCGGCACGGTGCCCGAGGTGGTCGACCGGCTGGCGGCGTTCGCCGAGGCCGGCGCCCAGCGCATCTACCTGCAGGTGTTCGACCTGGCCGACCTCGACCACCTGCGCCTCGTCGCCGCCGAGGTGGCCCCTGCCCTGGCCTGACGAGCCGGCTCACTCCACCACGATGCGCTCGATCAGGTGGGGGCGGACCGGGTCGCCCACGGGTGAGAGCCAGGACCGCTCGGGGTCGACGGTGTCGGTCTCGGGTCGCCAGCGGCGCACGATCCGTTCGACGCCGACGACGTAGACGGTCAGCCGGCCGTCCTGGTCGACGTGCAGGCGCAGGAAGCTGCGGTGGCTCGACAGTCGGGCGGCCGAGAACGCCTCGTTGCCGTGCACCCGCAGCCGCGGCAGGGTGTTGGCGATGGCGAAGTAGGCGCCCACCACCAGGGCGCTGGCGACGCCGCCGATCGCGGCGACGAAGAGGCTGGCCACCACCACGAACCAGGCGCCGGTCACCAGCTCGGACGCCAGGTGGATGCTCAGCAGCGCCACCAGCACCAGCACCGTCACGTGCGCCGCCGCGTGGGTCACGCCCAGCAGCCCCCGCACCAGCCACTCGACCGACGAGCGCCGGGCCCACGGCGGCCGTCGGGCCAGCACCACCAGCCCCACGGTCAGCAGCGTCAGGCCGACGCCACTGACCGGGTTGCGCAGCAGTCCCTCGGCGAGGTCCCGCCAGCCCGACTGCTGCGCCGACCCGGCGTACGACAGCGACGGGTCCTGACCGAGGCTGCGCAGCCCGAACTGGTTGCTCCACAGGAACATGACCTGCAGGGCCGCCCCCACCCACAGGAAGCCGGGGTTCCGGACCGGGAGCAGCAGGGCGTTCCAGGCCAGGCGCCGTGACGTGCGGACGGTGGGGTAGGTCAGCTTCCGCCGATAGCGGTGCGACGGGGTCGACCGGTCGGGTCGGGCGGGCACGTGCAGCTCACGGGGCAGGTCGTGCGTGGGGTGGAGGAAGGCACCGCCGCCACCGACTGTCAACAGGTGCGGGGCAGGTGTGGACAAGCCGTCGTCGCTGTCCACAGACATTGTGGACGGTGAATCCACAGCGTCGCCCACAGCCTTGTCCCCAGGCGCCCCGGCCCCCGCCTCTGCGACGAGCGAGTAGCGGTTGTAGTGGTGGAGGTCGCCGGCGATCGCCAGCTCCAGCCGGATGCCGTGGGGTCGCAGCAGGCGCCGCTCCACGTAGGCGATGTTGCGGTAGGCGCCGGGCCGTCGCTCGTTGGTGATCCACGACGGCTCGGCCGTGGCCAGCACCAGCCGGTCGCCCGGCCGGCTCAGCTCGAGCACGTCGGCGAAGAACCGCAGCTGGGGCTCGTCGACGAACTGGTCGGACTGCATGTCCATCCCCCACAGCCACCAGCGGTGGGGCAACTGCACGGCGAAGTAGCTGCGGGTCTGCCGGGTGGTCCAGCCGCCGATCCAGCGGTGTTGGCCGAAGAGCCGGAGGAACCCCGTGAGCCCGTCGTACCAGTCGTGGTTGCCGGGCAGGGCGTAGAGGCCCGGGTGGTCGCCGACGGTCCACGGCAGCGCCGCCCGGAACGGTCCCTCCAGGCGTTGCTCGTAGTTCTCGGTGGTGGCGGCGGGGTAGACCTCGTCGCCACCGAGCACCAGCAGCTCGCCCCGGCGCAGCGCCGTGTCGAGACCGTCGATCTTCAGCTCCCGCTGGGCCAGCAGCGACGCCATCGTGTACGTGGAGTCGAAGCCGTCGCCGGTGTCGGCGATGTAGTCGACCCACAGCTCGGGGTCGTCCGCGTGCCGGAGGTCGGCCCGGGCCGGGATGTTGGCCTGCAGCTCCCGCTTGTCGAGGAAGGAGCCGAACACCGCGGTCAGCACGTGGCGCAGCCCCGACGTGACCACCACGCCCGGGTCGAACCAGTGGGTCGGGGGCCGGCGGTCGAAGTCGAGGGCGGAGCGCGTGAGGTCGGTCGGTCGTGGCGGTGGGTGCGACTCGTGCGCACTGTGTCGTGCTGCCGGGCCTGTGTCGTCCGCCATGGTGTCCGCCTCCGTCAAGCCTCCGGTGTGTCCGGTCCGTCGAGCTGCACACCCAGCGAGTTCAGCGTGAAGGCCACCAGGTGGTACTGGCCGACGACCATCGGGATCTCGACGAGCTGGGCGGGCTCGTAGCGCCTGGCCAGCTCGGCCCAGGTGGCGTCGCCGATCACGGCGTCGGCGTGCAGCTCGTCGGCCGCCCGCAGGAGGGCGGCGTCGCCCTCGTCCCAGCCCGGCGCGGACGGACCTTCCGTCACCCGGGTGATCTCCTCGGGCGTGATCCCGACGCGCTGCCCCAGGGGGACGTGGTGGCTCCACTCGTAGTGGGCCCGGCAGTGCCACGCCGTGCGCAGGATGAGCAGCTCGCGCTCGCGGTCGCTCAGCTCCGAGCGGTACAGCAGCGTGCCCCCGAACGCCGACCACCGCTTCAGCAGCCGGGGGTGGTGGGCGAGGGTGGCGAAGATGTTGGGGTCGGGGCCGTCCGGGTCGAACTTGAGCGACTGCAGCAGCTCGGCCGTCGCCTCGGAGCGCTGCCCGGGGGCCACCGGCGGGAGGCGCAGCTCCGGCTCGGGGTGGGGCCAGTCGGGAAGCTCCCCCTGTCCGGCCGTGTCGCTGTGCGTGTCGCCCGCGTCCGTCACAGGCAGCGAGCGTACCCCTGGCGATGCGACCCGCAGCCGGCACCCCTCGACTGGATGATCATCTAGCATCTGAGCGTGCCCGGAACGATGCGCAACGTGCGCTCGGGACGCACCCAGGCCGAGCGCCGCGCGATCTCCGAGCGGCGACTGCTCGACGCCGCCGCCAAGGTCATCGCCGAACGGGGGACCACCGGCGTCAGCTTCGCCGACATCGCCCGCGAGGCCGGCTGCAGCCACGGGCTCCCCGGCTACCTGTTCGGCTCGAAGACCGACCTGCTGCTGGCGCTGGTCGACGACGTCCTCAAGGAGTTCCGGGTGCTGGCCGGCCCGGCCGTCGGCGCCGAGCGCGGGCTCCCTGCGCTGCTCGGCATGATGCGGGTCTTCCTCGACACCCTCGACCGCCCGTACCCCTACATGCGGGCCATCTACGTGATGGTCGGCGAGGCAGCCGGGGCGCCGCCGGAGCTGCAGCAGGCGCTCAACGTCCACCAGGGCGCGGTGCGGCAGATGATCGTCGACGAGCTCGTCGAAGGCGTCGAGCTCGGCCAGGTGCGGCCGGACGTCGATCCGGTTGCTCAAGCAGTGGTCATTTTCGGCATCGTCCGGGGTGTGGGCCTGCAATCGTTGATGGACCCGGCGTCCGTGGACGTCGAGGCGGTGACCGCCGAGGTCCTCACCTCCCTGACCCGGGCGCTCGCGGCAGACGGATAGGGCACGACCAGGTGGAGGCGCGCACGACATGTTGATCGACGAGGTCAACGGCACCCGGCTCAACGTCGTGGAGGAGGGCTCCGGTCCGCCGCTGCTGCTGTTGCACGGCATCGGGGGCAGCTGGCGCGAGTGGGCGCCGCAGCTCGACGGCCTGTCCGACCGCTTCCGCTGCATCGCCGTCGAGCAACGCGGCCACGGTCGCTCCGAACGGACCAGCGGGCGCTACACGATCGACCTGTTCACCAACGACGTCGTCGCGGTGTGCGCGGCGCTGGACATCACGCACGCCCACGTCGCCGGCCTGGCGATGGGCGGGATGATCGCCCTCGACCTGGCGTTGCGGTTCCCGTGGCTGGTCGACTCGCTGATCCTGGCCAACACCGCGGCCCGGCCCGACGAGTCGTACCGGTTGGGGTTGGAGGCGATCTCGCGGTTCGTGCGCGAGCAGGGCTTCGCCGACACGCCGCTGCCGGGTGGCACGGCCGCCGGCCTGGCCTGGAGCCCGACGACGGTGCGCGACCGGCCCGAGGTCATCCGCGACAACATGCGCGAGGCGCTGGGCACCGACCGCGACGCCTACGCCCGCACGGCGCTGGCCGTCGCCGGCTTCGACCTGCTCGACCGGCTGGGCGAGATCCGGGCGCCGGCGCTCGTGCTGTGGGGCGACCACGACGTGCTGGTGCCCCGGGCGTACAGCGAGGCGGTGCGCGACGGGCTGGGGCGCGCCGAGCTGGCGGTGGTCCCCGATGCCGGCCACCTGTGCACGATCGAGCAACCCGACCTGGTCAACCAGCTGATGGGTGACTTCCTCGACCGCCACCTCGCCTCGCCCGAGGCGACGTGGCCGGTCGCCTCGAGCTGACTCAGATGAGGCCGAGGCCGCCGTCGACGGCGACGGTCTGGCCGGTGACGTAGGAGGCGGCGTCGGACAGCAGGAACGTCACCACCTCGGCGACCTCCCAGGCGGTGCCCTCGCGGCCGAGGGGGACGCCGGTGCGGCGGCGTGACGGTCGTCCGGCCGACGCGGCCCGGCCCAACGGCGTGTCGATCAGGCCGGGTGCCACGAGGTTCGACCGGATGCCGCGGTGTGCGCCCTCCAGGGCGACGTGCCGGCTGAGGCCGACGAGCCCAGCCTTCGAGGCGTCGTAGGCGGGGAGCCGGCTCCCGGGTCGGAGGCCGGCCAGCGATCCGATGAACACCACCGACGAGCTCTCGGCGAGGTGGGGGAGCGCCGCCTGGGCCAGGAGGAAGTGGGCGCGGAGGTTGACGGCGAAGGTGGCGTCCCACTGGTCGGCGGTCGTGCCCGCCAGGCCGGCGGCCCGACCGAGGCCGATGCCGACGTTGACCGCCAGCCCGCCGAACCGGTGACCCGCGTCCTCGGCCACCTCGACCGTCCGCTCGACGACGGCCGTGCAGGCCTGCTCGTCGGCGACGTCGCCGATCACCACGTGGGCGGTCCCGCCGTCGGCCCGGATCAGCGCCGCGGTGGCCTCGGCGGCGGCACCGTCGCGGTCGGCGCAGACGACGGTGGCCCCCCGGCGCGCCGCGACGACTGCGATGGCGCGGCCGTTGCCGGCGGGGGCGTCCGGATCGTCCGAGAGGCGGGTCCCGGCGCCCACGACCAGCACCGTCCGCGTCGACAAGTCGGTTCCAGGCACGGCCCGGCACTGTACTTCTGTTCCTTGTCGCTCATCTAGCAAGTGACGTGCCGTGTCGAAGGGGAGGTCGCCGCGTACGATCCGAGGCAATGGCGATGAGCTCCGACGACCTCCCCTCGGGCAGCAAGTGGAAGTCCACCGACGACGAGACCGTCACCAGCGCCCGCAAGGTCGACCGCGACGTGAGGGCGTGGTTGATCGTCGCCGGCCTCGCACTGCTGGCTGCGGTGATCTTCGTCGTGCAGAACAGCAACAAGGTCGAGATGGACTTCCTGTTCTTCGGGGGATCGCAGCCGCTGTGGTTGGTGATCGTGCTGAGCATGGTGCTCGGCGCCCTGTTCGGGCAGGGGATCGGCCTGGTGCGGGGGCGGCGCAAGAAGTCCTGATCGTGTCGGCGGCGAGCCGAGGGAGGAACCCATGATCGACTGGGCCAGCTACGAACGGGCGATCGGCCTCAACTGGTACACCATCGATCCCGACCTCCGGGCCCGGGTGCGGCGCGACTGCAGCCCCGCCGATCGCGAGTGGGCCGACGATCTGCTCACGTCGTTCGGCGCGTTGGTGGGCCAGAAGGTCGCCCCCAACAGCGAGATCGTCGACGCCCACCCGCCCGAGCTGGTCCGCTACGACCGCTGGGCGGCGGAGGTCGACGAGGTGGTGCACCATCCCGCCACGCTCGACTCGAAGCGGGCGCTGTGGGACGCCGGCTACCCGTCGGGCTTCGCCGGTGAGGAGGCGGC
Source organism: Acidimicrobiales bacterium (assembly GCA_035316325.1). NCBI lineage: Bacteria > Bacillati > Actinomycetota > Acidimicrobiia > Acidimicrobiales > Acidimicrobiales bacterium. The sequence goes on along the minus strand of DATHJB010000039.1, from coordinate 17,937 downwards.
CCGGGGGCGGCCGGCGCCGGGCGTGGTGCTGGGGGCGGCGAACTACCTGCTGTCGCAGGCCGACACGGGGTTGGTGTGCAGCCTCGGGATGACGTCCGGGGTGGCCGGCCTGGTCGACCGGTACGCGCCCGCCGAGGTGCGGGGGCCGCTGATGGCCGGGCTGCGGTCGGCCGATGCCGACTCCGCGGTGGACGGCTCGATGTTCCTGACCGAGCGCGAGGGCGGCTCCGACCTGGGCCGCACCGTGCACTGCGTGGCCCGCGACCTGGGCGACGGGCGGGTGGCGATCAGCGGCGAGAAGTGGTTCGCCTCCAACGTCGACGGTGCCGCGATCGTGCTGCTGGCCCGGCCCGAGGGCGCGCCGGAGGGGTCGGCGGGGCTGGGGTTGTACCTGGTGCCGCGGACGCTGGAGGACGGCAGCCGCAACCACTACGCCATCCGGCGGCTCAAGCAGAAGCTGGGGACGAAGAGCGTGCCCACCGGCGAGGTCGAGTTCGACGGGGCGATCGGGTTCGCGCTGCGGGGGTCGTCGGAGGACTCGGGCTCGGGTGCCGGCGCCGGCGGTGATGCCGGCGGGCTCGGCCGGATGATGGAGATGGTCAACGGCAGCCGCTTCGGGGTGGCGCTGATGGGGCTGGGCATCGCCCGGCGCTGCTTCGTCGAGGCGGCGATCTGGGCGCACGACCGGCGGGCGAAGGGGCGGGTGCTCGTCGACCTACCGCTGGTGCGGGAGCAGCTGGTCGATCTCCTGGTGGAGCTGGAAGGGGCGGTGGCGTTGGGCTTCGAGTGCGCCAACGCTCTGGCGTTCCCCGACGGCGAGCGGCTGCGGCGCATCCTGGTGCCGGCGGCCAAGAACCGGCTGTGCCGCTTCGGTGTGGAGGCGGCGTCGTACACGGTGGAGCTGTACGGCGGGAACGGCTACTGCGAGGACTGGGGCCTCACACGGCAGCTGCGCGACGCCCAGTGCCACCCGATCTGGGAGGGCTCCGAGAACATCTGCACGCTCGACGTCCTCCGCTCGATGCGCCAGGTGCGGGCCCACGAGGCCGTGGTGGCCCGGGTGGAGGCGGCGCTCGGTGTCGCTCGCGAAGGCGGTCCGCCGTGGCTGGCCGAGGCGATCGACGCCGTGGCTCACGCGGCCACCCACCTGAGCGACCGCACCGAGGAGCTCCTCGCCGCCGACCCCGACTACGCCGAGGCCCGGTCGCACCGCCTGTCGGCGTTCCTCCAGCGCACGGTGTCCGCGGCGCTGCTGCTGGAGCAGGCCGGCGAGGACGGCGACCTCGCCACCCACAAGGCGCTGGTCGCCCGCCGCTACGTCCTCCGCCACCTGTCCCCGGAGGGCCCCTGGTCCGACAACTCCGCCCAGCTCACCGGCCGCGACCTCCTCTCCTTCACCACCATCCCCCCGGACCTCGCCACCAAGGCCGCCACCGCCTGACTCTCGGGCGGTCGAGGTCAGGGGGCGCGGTTGAGGGTGGCCTCCGGGCCCAGCCGGGCGGCGTCGGCGGCGGCCTGGCCGGCGATCCAGCCGTGGTAGTTGCTGGTGGAGATGCGTTGGGTCTTCAGGTTGGGGAAGGCCTCGGTGCGGGCGGCCGCAGCGGCGGCCTCGCTGTTGGCCAGCACCGGTAGGACGCCGTCGCCGTGCTCCTCGCGGGCGGCGTCGACCGCGGCGGCCGTGGCGTCGCTCAATCGCTCGCCGATCCGGCTGGCGAAGGCCACCAGGAAGCTCTGCCGGAACGACCGCTCCCGGGCCTGGGCCCCGAGCGACCGGCCTGCGGTGACCATGGCGGCGGTGCCCTGCGTCAGCAGCGACGTGAACAGCAGCTCCACGGCGTCGATGTCGCCGGGTTGGCCGAACACCGTCGACATCGAGAAGTCGGGGTGCCACACGCAGGTGCAGCGGTTCGCGGCGACCACCTGGTTGAGCAGCAGCGACTTGGCCTTGGCGTAGGGGTCGTCGATGAGCAGCCGGCGCCCGGCGGTGCCCCGGCCGGGGTGGTCGGCACCGGCGTCGAGCATCGCCTGGTCGATGGCGTGCCGGGCGATCAGCTCCTGGGCCTTGGCGGTGAAGGCCTCGGCCTCCTCCGGGAAGTCGGTCGACTCGGCCTTCGCCAGCAGCGCCCGCACCCGCTGGGTGACCTTCGGGTCGGCGGCATGGGCCCCGCCGCCGCCGCCCGAACGTCGGCGGCCCGTCGCGCTGGCCCCGGCAGCAGCCGCGGACTCCTGCCCCCACGCCGACGGGGGAGGACACAGGCGGGGCTGGGTGGGCAGCCGCCAGAGGTACCCCAGGATCTCGACGGCGGTGGCGATGGCGTCGTAGGTGTCGAACCGGGTGGCGGTCCAGTGGGTGAGCAGGCCGTGACGGTCGGGCGGCGCGACGTCGGGCGTGACGGCGTCGACCTGGGCGAGCCACCCGGGATCGGCGTGGACGGCGTAGACGTAGGCGGCGGCCTCGAGGGCGACCACGTCGGCGAGCACCCGCCGATGGTCGGACTTCAGCTGGCGGCCGACGACGTGCGTCAGGTCGGCGGGCTGCCAGCCCCGGTCCCAACAGGCGCTCACGGCGGTGACCAGCTTGGTGCCGAGGACCTCCGACAGCCCGGCGGCGTCGCCCTGCAACGCCCGGTCGGCGAGCTGACGTACCCGCGCGAAGGCGTCGCGCCCGTCGCCGTACGCCGACGCCTGCGCCGCGGCCGTGACCAACGCGTCCCACCGGGGCGACGCCTGGCCCCGGAAGCCGGCGTCGCCACCAGCCACCCTCTCCTTGAACTTCCGCCCATTGCCGCTACGCCGTCGCATCTCCGTGTCCCTTCACCCGCCCCTTTCGTCTTCCCCAGACCCTACGCAAGGGCTGTGACAGTGAAGCCCCGCCATCGCGGGAACACCCCCGGGCAGTGACCCGGTGGATGGTCGCGTGCCAGCATGGAGGCGGCGGAATCGGCGGAGTTGGTGGAGAGCGATGGCATCGGCGCGGACGTGGTGGGTCGTGGCGGCAGTCGTCGTCGCGGCCGCAGTGGTGCGGGTGGGGCTGGTCGCGGGCGTCGATTCGGCGCATCCCGGCCGGGCGGTCGATTCGAACGACGCGCCCACGTACATCGAACCGGCGCAGTCGCTCCTGGAGAACCGGGAGTTCGACCGGGCGCCCGACAGCGAGTCACCGGAGTTCGTGCGGACCCCCGGGTACCCGGCGTTCCTGGCGGCCGTCTTCTGGGTGTCCGACGACAGCACCACCGCCGTCGTCATCCTCCAGGCCCTGCTCAGCGGCCTGTCGGTGCTGCTGGCGATCCTGCTGGGCTGGCGGCTGTCCGGGTCGCACCGGGTCGGGATCGGCGCCGGCGGGCTCCTGGCGCTCGACCCGCTGCAGGCGGCGACGGCGGGCTACGTCGCCACCGAGTCCGTGGCCACCGTCCTGCTGGCGTTCACGGCCTACGCCGCCGTCCGCTTCGCCCAGAGGGGATTCGACCGGCGGTGGGGCCTGGCCTTCGCCGCAGGCCTGGTGGCGACCACCTACGTTCGTCCGACCACCTTCTACTTCGTGGCGATCGTGGCCGGGCTGCTCGGGATCAAGGCGCTGCGGGAGCCCGAACGCCGCACCCGCACGGCGATCCTGCGGGCGGGCGCGATCGCGCTGCTGCCCTGCGTCGCCCTCCTGGGTGCGTGGAACGTCCGCAACCAGGCCGAGGTCGGGTCGTGGCGGTTCAGCGCGGTGGAGTCGGTCAACACCTACTGGTACCGAGCCGCCGACGCCGTCGCCCGCCGGGACGACGTCAGCTTCGACCACGCCCGGCGCCGCCTCACCCGCGACCTGGGTCGTGACCTCGGCGTCGAGTTCGACTACGACGCGCACAGCCACGGGACCGTGCCGCCCGAGATGGCGCACGACCAGGGTCGGTACTACGACGCCGCCGGCCGCCTCGGGCTCGAGATCCTGCGCTCGGAGCCGCACATCAGCGGGCGGCAGGTGGCCGACGGCGTGCTCTCGCAGCTCGTGCAGTCGGGCTGGGTGACGGCCTTCGGGTACTTCACCGGCGAGAGCCCGCCGGCACCGGTGCGAGCACTCGGCCTGGGGGCGGTGTGGACCGTCGAGGGCCTGGCCCTGGTCGGCATGGCGCTGTCGCTGCGGAGGTCGTCCGACGGCACGTCGAGGCTCGCCCACGCGATCCCGATCGCGCTCGTCGCCTACACCGTCCTCGCCGGGGCCGGGCCCGAGGCCGACGCCGGCTACCGCTTCCGCGTGCCGATCTGGCCCGTCTGGTGCGTCTACGCGTCGATCGGGGCCCGCCGCCTCGCGCGGTTCGCCCGGTCCCGCCGGGCAACCTGGTGATGACCCGGAACTTCGGAACCAGGCGGGCTTCCCGAGCGACTGGTAAGAGGCCCAGCGGATAGGGGGCTCGTGCAGCCCACGAGTCCGGAACTTGGCGGCCGAGCACCTGCTCAACAGCGGGGCCTCTGGCAGCACAGCACCGCAACACGAGACCAGGCGGACCCATCCGCTGACGTTCTAGAGGACCGGCCAGGAGGGATCGTGCGACGAGCGTTGACGAGAGGGGGCGCGTGCCTGTGTGCGTGCGTCGGCGCAATTGTGCTGGTGGTAGGGGGTGCGGCGTCGCCGGCGTCGGCCCACGCCGAGCTGCTGGAGACGTCGCCGGGAGCCGGCGCCCAGCTCGACGAGGCGCCTGAGCAGGTCGTCCTCACCTACAGCGAGCCCGTCGATCCGTTCGACGACGCCGTCGAGGTGTTCGACAGCTCGGGCGACCAGGTCGACACCAGCGACCCCGGCCACGTCGACGGCAAGGCCCAGATGATCGGCGTCGACCTCCCCGACCTCGACGACGGCGCCTACGTCGTCACCTGGCGGGTCGCCTCCGAGGACAGCCACCCGATCCGTGGCGCCTTCACGTTCCGGGTCGGCACCGCCGGCACCACGGCCGGCGCCGAGGCCGAGGCCCTCATGGACCGCCTCGTGGCGGCCGAGGGCGGCGACGCCACGGTCGGCACGCTGTTCGGAGCGGTCCGCTTCACCGGCTTCGTCGGGCTGGTGCTCCTGGTGGGCGGGGTGTTCTTCCTGGCGCTGCTGTGGCCGGCGGGCGTGGCCGACCGGCGGGCTCGGCGCCTCGTCGTGGTCGGCTGGGGCGCGGCGGTGGTCGCCACGGTGCTGAGCTTCGGCTTCCAGGCCGCCTACAGCGAGGGCGCCGGCATCGGGGGCGTGGTCGACGCGGGCCCGGTCGGCGACGTGCTCGGCACTCGGCCCGGTCGCGTGTGGCTGGTGCGCCTGGCGCTGCTGGGGGTGCTCGCCGTGGTCGCCATCGTGGTTCGGGGGCGGCGTCGGGCGACGTCGTCGGGCTCCACCAAGCCCGGCACCGTCGCCGCGGTGGTCGGCGCCGGCCTGGCGCTGCTCGCCACGATCACCCTGGCCGGCCATGCCGGGGCGGGCGACTTCGTGGTCCTCGCCTTCGTCACCGACATCGTCCACCTCGGCTCGGTGGCGTTCTGGCTGGGCGGGTTGGCCATGCTGTTCTTCGCCGTGCTCCGGAGCGACGCCCTGGCCCGGCCGGCGACGTCGACCGTCGGCGCCGCGGCCGTCGACACCGAGGTCGAAGCGCCCGACACCGACACCACGGCCGGCACGAGCTCCGTCGTCGAACGCTTCTCCACCTACGCCTTCGTCGCCGTGAGCGCCATCGTCGTGTCCGGCACGGTCCAGGCGTGGCGCCAGCTGCGCGGCTTCGACGCCCTGTTCGACACCACCTACGGCCGGGTGCTGATCGTCAAGGTGCTGCTCTTCGCCGCGATGATCGCCGCTGCCGCGCTCAGCCGGTCGTGGGTGCGGCGCCGCCAGGCGGACCAGAGCGACGGCAATGCCCCGACCCTCCGTGCCCTGCGGCTCTCGGTCGGGGTCGAGGTCGTCGTCGCCGTGCTGGTCCTCGCCGTCACCGCGCTGCTGGTCAACACCATCCCCGGCAAGGACGCCGTGTCGCCGACGTTCGCCGCCGAGCTGCACGGGTCGGTGGTGCTCCTGGAGGTCGAGGTCGACCCGGCGAAGGCCGGCCTGACCGACGTCCACCTCGTCACCAGGACCCACGGCGGCGAGCCCCTGGAGGCGGTCGACGTGAGCGCCGGGCTGTCGCTCCCCGCCCGGGACGTCCCGACGATCCCGCTGGAGCTCGAGGCGCAGGGCGGCGGCGTCTACGTGGCCGTGGACGCCGACATCCCGTTCCCCGGCCGGTGGACGCTGGCGGTCGACGTGCGGGTCGACGAGTTCGACCAGGACTCCCTCACCATCGAGGTCCCCGTGAAATAAGGCGGCGCAGGGAGACCCCGGGTACTTTCCGGAGGCATGAGCGACCTCTTCTCGATCGCCGGCAAGACCGCACTCGTCACCGGGGGCTCCCGGGGCATCGGCCTGATGATCGCCCGAGGGTTCGTCGAGGCCGGCGCCAAGGTGTACATCTCGTCCCGGAAGGCCGAGGTGTGCGAGAAGGTGGCCGCCGAGCTGTCGCAGGTCGGCGAGTGCGTCGCCCTGCCGGCCAACCTGTCGACCGAGGACGAGTGCCGCCGCCTGGCCGGCGAGGTCGCCGCCCGCGAGGACGCCCTCCACATCCTGGTCAACAACGCCGGCGCCACCTGGGGAGCCCCGATGGCGGAGTTCGACGAGGCCGCCTGGGAGCGGGTGCTGTCGCTCAACGTGAAGGGCGTCTTCCACCTCACGAAGTTCCTGCGGCCGCTCCTCGAAGCCGCCGGCACGCTGGACGACCCGGCCCGGGTGATCAACATCGGCTCCGTCGACGGCATCCACGTGCCGATGATGGAGACCTACTCGTACTCGGCGTCGAAGGCGGCGGTGCACCAGCTCACCCGGCACCTCGCCGTGCAGCTGGCACCGACCGTCACCGTCAACGCCATCGCCCCCGGGCCCTTCGAGTCGAAGATGATGGCCTCCACCCTCGCCGCGGCCGGCGACCAGATCGCCGCCATGGCGCCCCGGAAGCGCATCGGCGCCCCCGACGACATGGCCGGCACCGCCATCTTCCTCAGCTCCCGCGCCGGGGCCTACCTCACCGGCACCGTGATCACCGTGGACGGTGGCCTCACGCTGGTGTGACCCAGCGAGCGCGAGACGGAGGCGGGCACCGATGACCAACCCTTCAACCGATCCACCGCCGTTCCCCGGGCCGGCGACCGGCGCTGCGGCGCGCCAGTCGTACCGTCGGCTGGCCCGGCGGGCGTCGGTCCGCTCCGCGCTGTGGGTCCCGGGCTCCGCTCCCACCCCGGCCCGACCGCCCGACCTCGACCTCTACGACGTGCTGCTCGACCCCGAGCACCCGGCGTTCGCCGACCTCGGCCGGCTGCTGTGGACCCTCGTCGCCACCCAGTGGAGCTGGGTCGACCGCCGGGTCGACAACGTGGAGCTGTCGGGGGAGCGCAGCATCCGCCGGCACATGAGCATCGACTGCCGGGTCCCGCCACCGGTGACCGACCTGGCCGACGAGGTGGGGTTCGGCCGTTTCTTCGTGCCGCTGCGGTTCGTCACCACCAAGCAGCTGCTGGCGTTCGACCTGCGCCTGGGCGACCGCTCGGTGCCGCTGCTGACCCGCCACCAGAGCGCCATGGCCGCCAACGCCGTGCTGCGGGCCGCCATCGAGCAGGCCGAGCTGGAGATCACGCCGGACGTCGTCGCCGCCATCGAGCGGGTGGCCGCCGACGACGACCCGGGCGCCGAGGCGGCCCTGCAGCTGCTGGAGCTCACCGAGCCCGGCCGGGTCGGGGTCGACGCCACGCCCGCCGAGCTGGCGCACTGGGCGGTCACGACCTTCGACGCCAACTACCTGCTCCTGGCCGACGTCGGGCTGGGCGAGCTGCGGCGCCGGACCATCTTCAAGATCACCCAGGAGGTCGGGCCCGCGCTCCGGGAGGCGCACGGGCTGCCGCTGCGGTCGGGCATCGCCCTGCAGCCGACGTCGTTCGTGTTCGACGCGCCGTCGGTCACGTCCACGTCGAGCTACCACTTCCAGTTCGACGCCCCCGACGGGCTCGTCATCGCGGGTGGCGAGCTGTTCGGGGCCGTGGCCGACGACCCGCAGCGTCGCTCGTTCGGCACCTCCGGCACGCAGGGCTCGGTGCTGGGGCTGCACGCCAACAACGACGACGTGCCGGTCGCCGACGCCTACAGCGCCGAGGTGCTGGTGCGCCCGTCGCCCGACGGCCTGCTGCGGTCGAGTGCGGTCAGCTCGACCTTCTCCACCGTGCTGCTGTTCCTCGCCGCGTCGCTGGCCCACCGCATCAGCCTCAGCAACCTCGACGACTCGACCGCTCTGCTGCTGGTGCTGCCCGGCGTGGTGTCGACGTTCCTGGCGCGGCCCGGCGAGCACTACTGGGTGTCGCGCATCCTCCGCGGGGTGCGGGCGCTCACGCTGACCAACGCCATCGCGGTCTACATCGCCGCTGCGGCGCCGGTGACGGGGGTGGCCGACGACTCGGTTCAGGCGGTGTGGCTGGCGTGCGCGCTCGTCTCCCTGGTGCCGACGACGCTGCTGCTCACCGCCACCCGGCGCGGGCGGCCTCGGGGCTGGTCGTGAGGAAGGCCGGTAGCATCACCGGGAGCCGAACCTGCGGGGGCTTTCGATGAGTGACGCCGAGCACGCCGAGAACCACTCGGACATCCACGACGAGATCGAGGACAAGCCGTCGACGTGGCGTCGCCGGTTCCTGGGCGACATCCCGGTGGGCGCCTTCGCCGGCACCGTCCGCCAGGTGCCGGGTGCGGGCACGCCGAAGGGCGAGAAGGCGATCGCGAAGGCGATGGGCGACGTCCTCGACCGCGTCCGCCGCAGCATCCGCGAACGCTCGACGACGTCCCCGTCCACCCGGGCCTAGCTGCTCCTGGAGCCGCCGGGCCGGCCGGTTCGGCCTGTCGGCCGGTCGAAGGGGTCAGGCGGGAGTGTCGGTGCTGACGTCGTCGGTGTCGTCGGCGGGGCCGTCCCCGTCCGTCGGGGGCTTGCGGCGGGTCACGGCGTAGACGGCTGCGGCGACGATGGCGAGCAGCACGATCCCGCCGAGGATCAAGGGGAGCGCCGAGCTGGAGTCGTCGTCGGACCCCTCGTCGTCGGCGGCGGTCTCGTCGTCGGTGTCGACCGGGGCCTCGGTGGCATCCGGCGCGGCCGTGGTGGGAGACGTGGTCTCGGAGGCCGCGGTCGTCGTGGGGGCCTCAGTGGTCGGCGGGCCCTCGACGACCTGGGTGGTCTCGATCGAGCCGGGCGGCTCCACCGAGGTGAACCGCACCGTCCACGTGCCGGGCGCGTCCATCGGGACCGGCCCCTGGTAGACGCCGTCGCCCGTCGTCTCCAGCACGACCAGCTCGCCCTCGGTGCCGTCGGGGGCGATGGGCGTCGCCGTGAGCGACCCGTCGGCGATCGGGTCGCCGTCGTCCCAGGTCATCGTGACGAAGTAGTGGGTCGACCCCGGGCCGGGGTGCACCTGGTCGACGGTGATGACAGGGTCGCCGCCATGGGCCGACGCCGGGGACGACAGGAACGTGCCCAGCGCGACTGCCACGAGCAGCACCCCTCTGATAAGGAGGACCGGTCGGATCTGCATGTCGTGACGGATGTTACGGGCGAGCGGCGGCCCGGCGCACGAGTGCGTTGACCGCACCGGCCGCGGCGGGCGTCCCTCCCTTCTCGCCCCGGTTGGTGATGGCGACGGGCTGCAGCGGGCTGTCCCAGAGCGCCGCCTTCGACTCGGCTGCTCCCACGAACCCCACGGGCAGGCCCACGACGGCGGCTGGTCGGAGGTCGCCACTGGCCTGCAGGCGGAGGATCTCCTCCAGGGCGGTGGGGGCGTTGCCGACGACCCAGAGCGCCCCGTCGGGGTGGCGCTCGGCGGCCAGGCGGATCGCGGCGGCCGAGCGGGTCGAGCCGGGTGGGGCCGTCGGGACCTCGTCGAGGAGGCACGTCGCTCCGGGGAGGCGGGTGAGGCCGACCCGCAGCATGTGGGCGTCGCAGACGACCGGTGCCCCGGCTCGCAGGGCGGTGACGGCGGCGTCGACCGCGTGGCTGCCGATCCGCATCGTGCCGGCGAACTCGAGATCGGCGGTGCTGTGGATCACCCGGGCCACCACGTCACGGTCGCCGTCCGGCCAGCCCGACAGGTCGACGCGGTCGGCGAGGATGCGGTAGCTCTCGACCTCGATCGGATGGATGTCGGTCATCGCCCGACCTCCCGGGCCGGAGCGACGGCCGCGATCGCGTCGACCGGGCAGACCTCGATGCACAGCCAGCAGTCGGTGCAGCGGTCGTCGACCACCCGGGGGCGGAGCGGGGCCCGGAGCAGGGCGTGCGGGGGGCACGTGGCGAGGCACAGCCCGCAGGCGGTGCAGGTCGGAGCGACGGCGACGGTCATGGCGCGGGCTCCGGTGCGGCCTTGTAGCCCCGGGGCGTGACCATGCGGCTGCCGATCCAGCGGGTGGTCGACGAGCCGACGACGACCAGCGACAGCATCCCGACGCTGGTCGGGTCCAGCTCCGCGACGGTGGTGCGCAGGACGTGCTCCTTGCCGGTGCGGCCCACGTCGGTCACGACCGCGGCCGGGCAGGCGGGCGGGCGATGCCGGGCGAGGATCTCGAGGGCCCGGGGGAGCTGCCAGGTCCGTCGCTGCGAGCGGGGGTTGTAGAACGACACGACCATGTCGCCCTCGGCCACGGCCTGGACGCGCCGCTCGATGACCTCCCACGGCGTGAGCAGGTCGGACAGGGATACGGCGGCGTGGTCGTGGCCGAGCGGGGCGCCGAGCACGGCCGCGGCGGCGTGGGCGGCGGTGACGCCCGGGACGATCGTCAGCGGCGGGTTGCCGTGGTGGGGCGCCAGCTCGCAGACGAGGGAGGCCATGGCGAAGACCCCCGGGTCGCCCGAGCAGACGAGGGCGACGTGCCGACCCTCGGCGGCGCGGCGGAGGGCGTCGTGGCAGCGGTCGGCCTCGGCGCCGATCGGGGAGCGGACCACCTCGTGGTGGGGTGCGAGCAGGTCGGAGGCCAGGTCGACGTAGAGGTCGTAGCCGATCACGACCTCGGCTCGACGCACTGCGGCGGCCGCGGCCGGCGCCCGGAACGCCGCGTCGCCCGGGCCCAACCCGACGACGGCCAGGTGGCCTTCCGGCCGGCGGCGGCGGGCGATGGCGACGGTCGCCTCCGACGAACGCCGTTTGGGGACGACGAGCTGGGCGCCCGGTCCCGCGGCGACGAGCGCCGCCGCCTCGGCGACGCTGGGCGTGCCGACGGCCTGGGCGACCACGTCGCTCGGGGTGGGGACGTCCTGACCGGCGAGGACGTCGGCGGGGAAGGTCCGCAGCTCGACGCCCAGCTCCGCGGCCAGCGCCACGATCCCGGGCTCGCCCCGCTTGAGGTCGACCGATGCGACGAGCCCGACGGCGGCCCGGCTCAGGCCCGCCTCGGCCAAGGCTCCGGCCAGCAGTTCGGCGATCCCCCCGGCCTCGGCCCCCGACGACGACCCCACGCCCACCACCAGCGACTCGGGCTGGAGCACGACCGTGCCCGCAGCCTCCGGGACGACCCGGTCGGTCACCACGACCGTTCCGCCGGGCCCACCGGGCCCACCGAGGGACGCCGACGACGTGAGGGCGGGGGGTAGGGGCCAGTGGGGCAGGTCGGAGGCGTCGACGGTCGGGGGGTGGCCGTCGAGCCAGGCGCGGGAGACGGCGGCGACGTCGCCCGCGAAGCGGAAGCCCGGCAACGTGTCGAGGGCGGGCAGGGCGGCGAGGTCGGTGGCGGTGGTGACCACGGCCTCGGCGCCCAGGAGGGAGGCGACCTCGGTGGCGAGGGCGTTGGCGCCGTGGTGGCCCCCGGCGAGGGCGATCGCCCACCGGCCGCCGTCGTCGACGCAGACGACCGCCGGGTCGTCGTGCTTGTCGCCCAGCAGGGGTGCGATCACCCGCACCGCGATGCCGGTGGCGCAGACGAGCACCAGGCCGTCGACCTCGGGCCACAGGCGGCGCACCCGGTCGCCCAGGTCGCCGTGCTCGTGGCGGTAGGGCAGCCGCTGGGCGAGCGCCGCGCCCGCCTCGGTCACGCTGATGGTCACGACCGTCACGACGGCCCCCAGCAGACGAACACCGGGTTCTCGGCCGCGAGTCGCAGCCGACCCTCGGCCCCGATGGGCACTCCCCGGCTGACCTGGACCTGGACGAGGTTGCCGAGGCGATCGGCGGCCGCCGCCGCGGTCGACAGGGTGGCGAACGCGGCCACGACCACGCCGCCGTCGGCCAGACGGGCGAGCACCGCGTCGAGCACCGGGATGCCGCCGCCGCCCACGAACACCCGGTCCGGCGTCGGCAGGTCGGCCAGCGCTCCCGGCGCCACGCCCTCGACGACCTGCACGAGCACCGCACCCCCGATGCCGGCCTCGCGCTCGTTGGCCCGCAGCCGCTCGCAGTCGGCCGGGTTCTGCTCGACCGCCAACACCCGCAGGCCGGGCGCCAGGCGGGCGCACTCGATCGCCACCGACCCGCTGCCGGCACCGACGTCCCACAGCACCCCGACCGGGGGCAGGGCCAGCTTCCCGAGGACCACGGCCCGGACCTCGGCCTTGGTGACCATGCCGTCGCGGTGGGCGAAGGCACTCTCGTCGACGCCCCAACGGACGCCCATCCCGGACTGGTGACCCACCGGGTCGGGCGCCTGGACGACGACGACCGACAGGGGATCGAAGGTGCCGGCGGCCAGACCGGGCAGGTCGGTGCGGACGACCTCCTCGTCGGTCTCGCCCAGGCGGCTGCAGACGGTCACCCGGCGAGCCCCGGAGCCGGCTGCCACGAGCGCCTTGCCCAGCGCCTCGGGGGGCTGGTCGCGGGACACGAGGACGGCGACCTTCGGGTGCTCCAGGACCGCGGCGACGGCGTGCTCCAGGGGCCGGCCGTGGGCCGAGGCCACCCGGGCGTCGTCCCAGTTGGTGCCCACCCGGGCGAAGGCGAGGGCGATCGACGACGGCGCCGGGTGGACGGCCACGCCCTCGTCGCCGAACCGGGCCGCCGCCAACCGGACCAGGCCGAAGAAGCCGGGGTCGCCCGCGGCCAGGATGCAGGCCCGCCGACCCTCGTCGCGGCGGGCGGCGGCGAACGACAGCACCTCGTCGAGATCACCCCACAGCTCGACGTGCTCGCCGCTCAGGTCCGGGGGGAGCACCGCCAGCTGCCGGGCGTGGCCGATCAACAGGTCGGCCTGCCGCAGTGCGACCTCGGCGTCGCGCCCGAACCACTGCCCCCCGTGGAGCCCCACGATGTCGACCACCGCTGCGTCACCCACGGGCGATCACCGCCTCGCCCTCGAAGTCGACCATCACGACCTCCACCGGGAGGGCTCCGTTCGTGTGGGACACGCAGGCCGCGGCGGCGCGGCGGCACAGCTCGGCGAGGGGCTCGGTGACGCCGAGGCCGAGGCACACCTCGGCGAAGTGGCGGGCGGTGGCGGTGGCGGTGGCCGCCTCGACCACCTCGGCGGGGGCGTCGCAGGCTCTGGCCACGTCGGCGAGCAGCTCGCCGTCGACCTTCGACCGCCGGTAGTGCGTCATCAGCACGCCCGCGGCCAGCTTGGCGATCTTGCCGGCCATGCCCACCCAGGTGACCTGCTCCAGCCCGTCGGTGGCGGCCCGCCGCAGGGCGATGCCGGTGAAGTCGCCCACCTCGACGAAGCACACCGACCCCAATTCCGGCAGCAACCGCTGGGCGGCCCGGTCGCTGCGGCTACCGGTGGCGAGCACCAGGTGGCGTTCCCCCTGGGCGGCGGCCACGTCGATCTGCTGCACCACGCTGGCCCGGTAGCTGGCAGTGGAGAAGGGCTTGACGATGCCGGTGGTGCCCAGGATGGAGATGCCCCCGACGATGCCGAGCCGGTCGTTGGACGTCTTGGCCGCCATGGCCTCGCCGCCGGGCACCGAGATGGTGACGACCAGGGGGCGGTCGGTGACCTCACGCACCGCCTGGGTGATCATCCGCCGGGGCACGGGGTTGATCGCCGGGGCGCCGACCGCCAGGCCCAGGCCGGGCAGCGTGACGGTGCCGACACCGCTGCCGTTGCGCAGCTCGACCTCGCCGGCCGCTTCACCCGTTGCCTCGGCCGCTGGCGTGCCGGACCAGCGGGCCTCGGCGGTGATGTGGGCGCCGTTGGTGACGTCGGGGTCGTCGCCGGCGTCCTTCACGACGGCGCAGCGGTGCGGCCGCGCCGCGTCGACGTCGACCACGGGGAACCCCACCCGTCGCCCGGACGGCAGCGGCACCTCGACCTGGTCGGGCACCTGCCCCTCCACCAGCCACAACGTGGCCGCCTTGGCCGCCGCCGACGCGCACGTGCCCGTGGTCCAGCCGGTGCGCAGGCCCTTGGCGTCGGCGACCTCGGGTGCCAGCGGCGGCTCGTAGGTGGACATCAGCCCGTCCCCGAGGTGTCGCCTGCGGCAGCGCTGGCGTCGGTGCGGCGGGCCGACGGGCGCCCGGTGGTCGACCCCTGGTTCGACCGCAGCCGGTAGGCCGTGGTGTAGGTGGGCGCGTAGAGGTGGCTGCGACGCTCGTCGTCCTGGTGGGCCAGCGCCTCGCCCACCAGGACCAGCGCTGTCATCGTCGCCCCCGTCGAGCGCAGCGCCTCGGCCAGCTCGCCCACGGTGGTGGGGACCACCTGCTCGTCGGGCCACGTGGCCCGCACGACGATCGCCGCCGGTGTGTCGGGCCCGAACGCCGAGCCGGGCGCGAGCAGCTCCTGCTGCAGCTCGTCGGGGCGGGCCGCCGACAGCAGGACCGCCAGCGTGCCACCGTGGCGGGCGTAGGCGGCGACCCCTTCGCCCGCGGGCATCGAGTCGGCCGTGCGCCCGGCCAGCCGGGTGACGACGACGCTCTGGCTCACGCCGGGGATGGTCAGCTCACGGCCCACCGCCGCCGACGCGGCCGACACCGACGACACGCCGGGCACCACCTCCCAGGCCCGGCCGTTGGCGGCGCACCAGTCGACCTGCTCCTGGATGGCGCCGTAGAGCGACGGGTCGCCGGAGTGGAGCCGCACGACGGGGGTGTCGTCGGGGTGGGCGGCGTAGACGTCGAGGACGTCTTCGAGGGTCATCGTCGCCGAGTCGTGGATCGCGGCGCCGGCCCCGCAATGCTGCAGCAGCTCCGCCGGCACCAGCGAGCTGGCCCACACGACCACCTCGGCCTCCGCCAACCGCGCCGCCCCCCGAAGGGTGAGCAGGTCAGCCGCTCCGGGCCCGGCCCCCACGAAGCTGATCACGACGGGACCTGCGCGCTGTCGGCGTCGGCGTCAGCCTCGGTCGGCGCAGTGATGGCAGCCGTGTCAGCCGCGGTCGCCGGCGGTGCCACCGGTGCCGCCGGTTCCACGCCTCCCTCGGTGGCCGGAAGGATCACTGTGGCGAGGTAGCTCGCCGGGCTCCGGGCCATGCTGTGGAGCGTCCCGACCCGTTGCCCGGTCATGCCGAGGAGCTCGCCGGCGACCGCGTTGTCGAGGCGGTCGGCCTCGCGGGCCGCATCCGCGACCGCCGGCAGGTGGCGCCCGCCCTTGTAGAGGACGACGGTGCAGGAGGGGTCGGCAAGGTCGTCGGCCAGGCCGCCGTCGGCGATGTCGCCGTCGAGCGCCGTGCGGACGCTGAGCCGCTGGCGCTCGTCGACCAGCGTGGTACGGGTGCGCGCCGCCAGCGACTGGAACGCCATGATCCCCGGCACCACCTCGACCAGGGTGGACGCCCGCCGGGCGTCCACGGCGTCGGCCAGGGCGGAGAAGGTGGAGTAGGTGAGCGGGTCGCCAAGCGTGATGAACGCCACCTCGTCGCCGTCGTCGAGGTAGCCGGTGACGGTGTCGGCGATGGCGCCCATGGCCTCGGCCCGCACGCCGGGGTCGGGGTGCATGGCGAACGCCACCCGCTCGACCTCCACGTCGGGCGCCGCCTCCCGCACGATCGTCTCGGCCCGCCCGATGGCGTCGGGTGCCGTGGAGGGGCCGAGCACACGGTCGGCGCGGCGCAGCGCCGTCAGTGCCCGCATCGTGAGCAGGTCGGGATCGCCGGGGCCCACACCGACTCCCACGAGTCGGCCCGGCCGGGGGTTGTCGGCCAGGTTGACCGCCGCGATCGCGGCGGGGCTGCGGGTGGCCACCTCGAGCTCGACCGCGGCCCGCAGCACCTCGGCCTCCGAGCGCCGCGTCGCCGAGGCGCGGGCGGTGAGCGCTCGCTTCAGGTGGTCGGGAAGGTAGACGGAGGTCTTGCGCACTGGACGTAGGGTACAACGTAGGGCATGGTCATGGGAACACCCTTTCGGGGCGCGGGCTTCATTGCGCTGCCGCCCCCACGGGAGCCGCCGCCAGGCACGCCGCCGTGAACCGCTCGATCGGCGCCGGGTCGCCACCGGGGTGCACGTGCAGGTAGGTGGCCAGGAGCGACGGCGTGGCGAAGCCGTCGTCGCGGGAGCCCCAGCGGCTGGCGAGCCGGAGCGCTCCACCGGACGGCTCGACCGCCGAGTAGTGGAACTCGTGGCCCCGCACGGTGCCGCCGGCGGGCACCACGGGCGACGTGGTGGCGGCCTCGGCGGTGCGATACCCCAGGCTGAGGCGGTCGGTCATGCGGGCGTCGGCCGGCAGCACCCCGCCCATCGGCACGCCGTCGAGGCTGCGGCACAGCCACAGCATCCCGCCGCACTCGGCCCACGCCGGCATGCCGCCCTCGACCCGGCGACGCACGTCGTCGAGCAGCGGCGTGTTGGCGGCCAGGTCGGCGGCGTGCACCTCGGGGAAGCCGCCCCCGGCGAGCAGGCCGGCGACACCGTCGGGCAGGTGCTCGTCGGCCCGCGGGTCGAAGGGCACGGGCTCGGCCCCGCAGGCCGCCAGCGCCTCGAGCGTGTCCTGGTAGGTGAAGGTGAACGCGGCTCCGGCGGCGACGGCGACGGGCACGCGCCGGCCCTCCGGGACGACCCGCCGGGCCACGGTCGGACCGTTCACGTGCAGGTCAGGCGCGGTGCGGGCCAGCTGCAGCACGGCCTCCAGGTCGACCCGTTCCGCCACCGCGACGGCCAGCCGGTCGAGCGCGGCGGCGACCGCTCCGGGCTGCTCCGCCACCGGCACCAGGCCGAGATGGCGGTCGCGCCACGTGAGCCGGTCGTCCCGTCGCAGCGCGCCGAGCACCGGGATGCCGAGGGGGTCGAGCGCCTCCCGGAGCAGCGTCTCGTGGGTGTCGGACCCCACCCGGTTGAGGACGATGCCGGCGAAGCGCACCGTCGGGTCGAACCCGGCGTAGCCGGACACGAGCGCCGCCACCGAGCGGCTCAGCGACGCCGCGTCGACCACCAGCACGACCGGGGCGTCGAGCAGCCGGGCGACGTCGGCAGTGGAGGACGGCGCCCCGTCGACGGCGCCGTCGAACAGCCCCATGACACCCTCGACGACCAGCACGTCGGCGCCGGCCGCCGCCCGCCCGGCGAGGGGGCGCACGGCGTCGGCGCCGCACAGCCAGGCGTCGAGGTTGCGCGGGGGTCGGCCGCAGGCGAGGGCGTGGTAGCCGGGATCGATGAAGTCGGGCCCCACCTTGGCGGCGGCGGGACGATGGCCGGCACGCCGTAGGGCACCCAGCAGGCCGGTGGCGACGGTGGTCTTCCCGACACCCGAATGCGTGCCCGCGACGACGAGGCGGGGCCCGAGGAACCCCTCCGTCGACTGGCTCGCATGGCCGTCCATCTGCATGGATGTGACCTTAGCGCGGATCTGCCCTACGTCGTGCCACCCGTTGCGTCGAGGCTGCTAAGGTGCCGCTCGCATGGCACCTCTCGACGATCCGGGACCCGGCACAGGCACCGGGCAAGGCACCGAAGGCCTCCTGTTGGTGGGCCACGGCTCGCGCTCGCCCGAGAGCGTCGCCGAGATGAGCGCCCTCGCCCGGCAGGTGG
>DATHJB010000038.1 GCA_035316325.1 Acidimicrobiales bacterium | reverse complement strand
GCGGCGGCCGAGCCGGGTGACCCGGGGGTCGACCCGATCTCGGTCCTGGCCGCAGCCGCCGGGTTCGACGACCCCGAACGCTGGTGGGAGGACGCCGTGGAGCACCGCCGCGGCGGCCTCGGCCGGTTCGTCGCCGTCGCCGACGCCATGGCCGAGCTGCGCCACGACCCCGCCGTGGCCGCCCGTCACACCCGGTCGAACGACCGGCGGGAGGCGGCGATGCGCCGCACCCTCCGGGCCACGACCAAGCGCGTCGGCGCCGGCGGCACCGTCGCCTTCGTGTGCGGCGCCTGGCACGCACCCGCGCTGCACCCCGCGGCCTTCCCCACCACCAAGCACGACACCGACCTGCTCAAGGGCCTCCCCAAGGTCAAGGTGGCGGCCACCTGGGTGCCGTGGACCAACGGCCGTCTCTCGTACCGCAGCGGCTACGGCGCCGGCGTGGCCTCCCCCGGCTGGTACGAGCACCTCTTCACCGCCCCCGACGAGGTGTCGGCCCGCTGGCTGACCCGCACGGCCCGGCTGCTGCGCGACGAGCAGCTGCCGACCTCGTCGGCGTCGGTCATCGAGGCGGTGCGCCTCGCCGAGGCCCTCGCCGCCCTGCGCGAGCGGCCGCTGGCCGGCGTGTCCGAGCTGACCGACGCCACCGAGGCGGTCCTCTGCGCCGGGTCGCCGGTGCCGCTCGCCATCGTCGGCGAGAAGCTGTTCGTGGGCGAGGCCCTGGGAGCGGTCCCCGACGAGACGCCGATGGTGCCGCTGGCCCGCGACCTCGAACGCCAGCAGAAGCGGCTGCGGCTCAAGGCCACGGCCGCCGAGCAGGTCGTCACGCTCGACCTGCGCAGCGAGACCCACCGGGCCCGCAGCCACCTCCTCCACCGGCTCCGCCTGATCGACGTGCCGTGGGGCGAGACCGTCGACAGCGGCCGCACCCGGGGGACCTTCAAGGAGACCTGGTGGCTGCAATGGCAGCCCGAGCTGGCCCTCCGCCTGGTCGACGCCTCCGGCCGGGGCACGACGATCGCCGAGGCCGCCGCGGCGACCGTGTCCGAACAGGTCGCCGAGGCCGACATCGCGGCCCTCACCGAGTTGCTGGAGGCGGCACTGCTGGCCGACCTCCCCGCCGGGCTCACCGCGGCGATGGACGCCCTCGCCGCCCGGGCCGCCCGCCAGCACGACACCCAACGGCTCATGGCCGCGGTCGAGCCCCTGGCCCGCATCACCCGCTACGGCAACGTCCGCCGGGTCGACACCGAGCTCGTCGCCGGCGTGCTCCACGGCATCGCCGTCCGCGTCGCGATCGGCCTGGGCGGGGCGTGCAACGGCCTCGACGACGACGCCGCCACCGCCATGCGCGGGCTGGTCGACGGCGTCCACCGGGGTCTCGCCCTGGTCGACGACCCCGAACTGCGGTCGCGGTGGTACACCGCCCTCACCGGCGTCACCGACCAGGGCGGGATCCACGGCACCGTGGGCGGCCGGGCCACCCGCCTGCTGCTCGACGGCGGGCGCATCACCGCCGCCGACGCCAACCGGCGCCTGTCGCTTCACCTGTCGATCGGCGCCGACGCCCTCGACAGCGCCGCCTGGCTCGACAGCTTCCTGTCCGGCGACGCCGCCCTCCTCCTGCACGACGACGAGCTGCTCGCCGTGGTCGACGACTGGCTGGCGGACGTGCCGGGCGTCCTCTTCGACGACCTGCTCCCGCTGGTCCGGCGCACGTTCTCGGCCTTCAGCGCACCCGAACGCCGCCTCATCGGCGAGAAGGCCCGCCGCCTCGACGCGGGGCCGGACGCCGGCGGGACGGGAGCCGGGAGGCCGGGCCGGTCGGACGATCCCCGGCTCGACGACGACCGGGCCCGCCGAGCCCTCCCCGTCCTCCGCCAGATCCTGGGGACCAGCCCGTGAGCGACCCCGGCCACCCCGACGACCCCGGCCACCCCGGCGACGCCGAGCGCCTGCGGCGCTGGCGGCTCGCCCTCGGCGGCGAGGACGCCGACGGCACCGGCACCCAGCTCGCCGGCGAGGACCTGCGCCGCGACGAGGTCCTCGCCCAGCTCTACGACACCGACCGCCGAGGCGGCCTCGGGGCCAGCTCACCCCGGGTGGCACGCTGGCTGGGCGACATCCGCACCTACTTCCCCACCAGCGTCGTCAAGGTGCTCCAGCACGACGCGATGGACCGCCTCGGACTGCGCCAGCTGCTGCTCGAGCCCGAGATGCTGGCCACCGTCCAGCCCGACGTCGCGCTCGTCGGCACGCTGCTGGGCCTCGGCCGGGCCATCCCCGAGCACTCCCGCGAGACCGCCAGGACCGTCGTGCGCCAGGTCGTCCGCGACCTCGAGAAGCGGATCGCCGGCGCCACCCGCCAAGCCGTCACCGGCGCCCTCGACCGGGCCAGCCGCACCCGGCGGCCGCGACCGGCCGACATCGACTGGAACCGCACCATCGCCGCCAACCTCACCCGCTACCAACCCGAGTACCGCACGGTCATCCCCGAACGGCTGGTCGGACGGTCACGCCGCACCCAGCAGGTGCAACGCGAGGTCGTGCTCTGCATCGACCAGAGCGGATCCATGGCCAGCTCCGTCGTGTACGCCAGCGTGTTCGCCGCCGTCCTCGCCTCGCTGCGAGCGCTCCGGACCCGGATCGTCGTCTTCGACACCGCCGTGGTCGACCTCACCGACCAGATCGACGACCCCGTCGACATCCTGTTCGGCGTGCAACTCGGCGGCGGCACCGACATCGCCGGCGCCCTCGGCTACTGCGAGACCCTGGTCAGCCGGCCCGCCGACACCATCCTCGTGCTCATCAGCGACCTCTACGAAGGCGGGGTCCGGGACGAACTGCTCCGGCGATCCTCGGCGCTGGTCGAGTCAGGCGTCCAGATGGTCGCTCTACTGGCGCTGAGCGACCAGGGCGCGCCGGTCTACGACCACGACAACGCCGCCGCCCTCCACCAGCTCGGCGTCCCCGCCTTCGCCTGCACCCCCGACCTCTTCCCCGACCTCATGGCCGCCGCCATCCAACACCACGACCTCACCACCTGGGCCCACACCCAAGACCTCCCCTCCCCCTTCGGTAGGTTGCGTTGATGGCCGTGTTCGCCCTGTGGAGCGCTCCTCGGGCCCGCTCGACGGCGTTCTTCCGCTCGATGGTCGAGCGCGGCGATCTCGTCGCTCTCCACGAACCGTTCTGCAACCTGCTGAACCACGGCGAGACCGACGTCGAAGGCCGGACGTTCGACTCCGCCACGTCACTGCTCGCGTGGCTGCGGGACGGTATGCCGGGGGGCGTCGTGTTCCTGAAGGACACGACCGACTTCCGGCACCGGGAGGTCCTCGCCGACCGGCGCTTCCTCGCCGAGGCCCGGCACGCCTTCCTGATCCGTCGGCCCGAGGAGATCGCCGCGTCGTACTACGACCTCTATCCCGACATGAGCATCAACGCGATCGGGCTCGAGTACCTCCACGAGCTGCACACCGCCGTCGAGGACGCCGGAGGCCACCGCCCGGTCGTGGTCGACTCCGACGACCTCGTGGCCCGACCCGCCGCGACGCTGGCCGCCTACTGTGCCGCCGTCGAGCTGCCCTTCGTCGCCGGGGCGCTCCGGTGGGCGCCCGGGGAACGACCGGAGTGGCGGCGCAGCGCCCGCTGGCACACCGAGGTCAGTACCAGCTCGGGCTTCGAGCCGCGCGAGCGGACCTATGCGCACACCGTCGAGACCTCCCCCGAGCTGGCGCGCTTCGCCGCCCATCACCGGCCCTTCTACGAGCAGCTCCACGGCCGGCGCCTCGACGTCCCGGCCGGGGAGGCCCCGCACGCCCCCTGACGCCGGGGCGGCCCGCGGGTGGCGATGCGCGACGGGGCGCCGGGCACCCCTACGCTCTCGGCCGCCGGAGCGCCACCGCCGGCTCTGCTCGACGAGCTGGTGGTCATCACCTGGCTGATGGTCACCGCCAAGCCGACGTGAAAGGCCCCCGATGATCGCTCGATTCCGCCTGATCGCCCTCGCCGAGGCCGTCACCTGGGTGGTGCTGATCGCCGCCACGGTCGCCAAGCGGGCCTTCGACGTCGAGGAGGCCACCGCCGTCATCGGCCCGATCCACGGGGTGATCTTCCTCGTCTACCTGGCGGCCGTGATGTACCTGCGGGAGGACCTGGGCTGGTCGCTCAAGCGGACCGTCGTCGCCATCGCGGCCGCCGTCATCCCGCTGGGCGCCTACCTCATCGTCGAGCGCCGCTACCTCCCCGAAGCCGAGGCCGAGGGACGCCTGCCCTCGGTTCCATAGCGACGCCGGGAGCCCGACCAGAGGGGTCCCCGTTGCGTGTCGGGAGGAAGCGCGGTGCCAGACTGCTGCCGACCGAGAGGAGCCGGCCATGGGCCTGGACGTCGAGCACCGGCCGTCGGAGTCGCCGTACATCACCCGGGTGTGGCGCGCCACGGGAGAGCAGACCGTCGAGGCGATGACGGCGGTCGCCTACGCCCGTTGGGACCTGGTGTTCTGGGAGGCCGACGGGGCGATGCACGTCTCCGTGGTCGGCCCCGAGTCCCGGGCGTACGCCGCGCCGGTACCCGACGCCACGGTTTCGTTCGGCATCAACTTCGAGCTCGGCAGCGTCCTGCCGCAGCTACCGGCGAGCCGTCAGGTCGACGGCGTCGCGGACCTCCCCGACGCGACCGGGCGCCGTTTCCAACTGGCCGGCTCGACGTGGGACCTACCCAGCTACGACAACGCCGAGGCGTTCGTCGCGGCCCTGGTCCGGGAGGGCCTGCTGGTGCAGGACCGGCTGGTCACCGACCTGCACCGCGGCGCCTCGACCGACCTGTCCCCGCGCACGGAGCAGCGCCGCTTCGCCGCGGCCACCGGGCTGACCAGGAGCACCGCACGGCAGATCGACCGCGCGCGCAACGCTGCGGTGCTGATCCAGGAGGGCCGCTCGTTCGACGACGTCATCGCGGAGCTCGGCTACTACGACCAGGCCCACCTCGGCCGATCGCTCAGCCACTACATCGGCCGGACCCCCACCCAGCTGCGACGAGACACGCCGGACCAGCCGCTGTCGCTTCTTTACAAGACCTAGCGGATCCCGGTTCCTACCATCCGGTCCGTGCGAGTAGTCATCAGCGAGTTCATCAGTCTCGACGGTGTGGTGCAGGCCCCGGGTGGTGCCGACGAGGACACGTCGGGCGGGTTCCGGCACGGCGGCTGGTCCATGCCCTACTTCGATCCCGAGGTCATGGGGACCGCTCTCATGGAGGAGGTCCAGCAGACCGACGCCACGCTGCAAGGCCGACGGACCTACCAGATCTCGGCGGCGGCGTGGCCGGAGCTGACCGACGACGACGATCCGTTCTCCAGCCTGCTGAGCAAGATGCACAAGTACGTCGTGTCCGACACGCTCACCGACGACGACCTGACCTGGGGCCCGGCGACGCTGATCCGCAACGCCGACCTGCTCGACGAGGTGGCCAAGCTCCGTGACCAGCCCGGCGATGGCCATCTGTCCGTCTCCGGGAGCACCGAGGTCGCCCGGGCCCTGCTGGCCGCCGACCTGGTCGACGAGTTGTTCCTCGTGGTCGAGCCCATCGTGCTCGGCGGCGGCAAGACGATCTTCACCGAGGATGGCGAGGCCCGCCCCTTCGAGCTGACGTCGACCCTGACCGCCGACACCGGGGTTCTGGTCAACCGCTACCGACGCGTTCGCTGAGCGACCTCAGGCCGCCCCCGCCGTCCGTCGACAGCTCCCCTCCGCTCATCGCCGCGCCTCCTCGACCGCCGCCGCGGGTCGCGCGCCGGCCGGGTCCGCCGCCTCGCGCGGCTCGGGAGCCGGGGGCGGGGGCTCATGCCGGTCGGGGGTCGGGAGCGCGAACCGGAACGTGGCGCCGCCGCCCGGGGTGTCGAGCACGGTGCAGCGGCCGTCGTGGGCCTCGGCGATGCTGGCCACGATGGCCAGGCCCAGGCCGGCACCGCCGGTCGCCCGGGCCCGCGAGCTGTCGGCCCGGAAGAACCGGTCGAACAGATGCGCCCGGGCCTCGGGGGCGATCCCTTCGCCGTGGTCGACGAGGTCGACCGTCACCTCGTCGTCGCCCTGCCCGACGACCACCTCGACCGGTGTCCCCGGCGGGGTGTGCTGGCAGGCGTTGGCCAGCAGGTTGGTGATCACCCGGGCGAGTTGGTGGGCGTCGCCTTCGACCATCGCCGGGGTCTCCGCCCGGTAGTCGATGTCGCGGTCGGGCTCGATGATCCGGCGGTCGTCGACCGCCGAGGCCACGATGTCGCGCACGTCGAGGGGTTGGTGCACCGGCGCGGCGTGCTCGTCGAGCTGGGCCAGCAGCAGCAGGTCGTCGACGAGCGCGGCCAGTCGGGCCCCCTCGTCCTCGATGCGGGCCGCGGCCCGGATCGCCTCGGCGTCGTCGGTGATGCGCCCCCGCCGCAGCAGCTGGGCGTAGCCCTGGATCGAGGTCAGCGGCGTGCGCAGCTCGTGGGAGGCGTCGGCGGCGAACCGGCGCAGCGTGGCCTGCGACGCCCGCAGCCGCTGCTCCGATTCCTGCCGCTCGGTGAAGGCGTCCTCGATCTCGACGAGCATTCGGTTGAGCGACGCTCCCAGGCGGCTGATCTCGGTCTCGGGCCCCGACGGCGCCACCCGTTGGCCGAGGTCGCCGTCGGCGATCCGCTGGGCGGCGGCCTCCATGCGGGCCAGCGGCCGCAGCCCCATCCCCACGAGCCGGCGGCTCAGCAGCGCCACCAGGGCGAGGATGGCGACGCTGGTGGCGGCCAGGGCGAGCATCAGCAGCCGCAGGTCGCTCCGGGTGGTGGTGGTCTGGACCGCGCTGACGATCACGGTGCCGTCGTCGAGGCCGGTCGCCCGCATCCGGAAGGGCTCGGCGTGCCCGTCGACGCGGGCGGTGGTGTCGTCGTCGATCGTCTCGAGGGGCGCATCGGGCAGCACGGTCGGGATCGGTGGCGGCGCCGAATCGCTGCCGGTGGCGATGAAGAGCCCGAAGGCCAGGTTCCCGCCCGGGTCGACGACCGCCATGTAGAGGCCGGCCGAGGGCTCGTCGTCGGCGACCACGCGCTGCCTCTCGGGTGCCTGTGGCGACCGGCTGTAGGGGACGAGGAAGCCCTCGATGAACTCGGTCTGCCGGTCGAGCTGGGTGTCGATGCGCCGGTCGAGGAAGCGGACGGCCAGGGTGAAGACGATGACGTTGGCGCCGGCCAGCACCACCGTCACCGACACGACCAGCACCAGGCTGATGCGGTTGCGCAGCGAGGGCGGTGCGAGCCGGGTCATGCGGCCGGCGGGCCGGCCGACGGGAGGCGCAGGCAGTAGCCCACACCCCTGACGGTGTGGATCAACGGCGGCCCCTCGGCATCGACCTGCTTGCGCAGGTAGGAGATGAAGTTCTCGACCACATGACCGTTGCCGTCGTAGTCGTAGTGCCAGACGTTGTCGAGCAGTTGGGCCTTCGAGAGCACCCGACGCTCGTTGATCAGCAGGCAACGCAGCAGGCGGAACTCGGTGGGGGTCAGCTGGAGTGCCCGGTCGCCCCGCCAGGCCTCGTGGGTGTTCTCGTCGAGCACCAGGTTGGCGAACGTCAGGCGGCCGTCGTCGACCCGGGTGTCGGCCTCGGAGCGGCGCAGCACCGAGCGGGTCCGGGCCACGAGCTCGTCCGGGCTGAAGGGCTTGGTCATGTAGTCGTAGGCACCGAGCGTGAGGCCGCGCACCTTGTCGCGCACCGCATCGCGCGCCGAGAGGAACAGCACCGGCGTCGTCACGCCCCGCTGCGCCAGCGTCGACTGGATGGCGAAGCCGTCGATGTCGGGCAGCATCACGTCGAGCACGATCAACTCGGGCTCGGACTCGGCGACGAGGGCCATGGCTTGCCGGCCGGTCGCCGCGGTGCGCACCGCGAAGCCGGCTCCCCGCAGGGTCAGGGCCACGAGGTCGACGATCGCGGCCTCGTCGTCGACGACGAGGACGTCGGGCCGGTACGCGACGCCACCCAACTGGTCGTGCTGCCCCCTCACCACCATGCCGACCAGCCTGGCACACCCGGAGGTAATCCGGAGGTGGACCGGAGCTTCCCGGGAACCTGCGTCGCAAGCATGCGCCGCGTGGGCACCACCACCGAGCTCCGAGCGGGCGGGAACGACGCGTCACGGGCCGACGCGGACGCGATCGAGACCGATGCCGGGACCGCCGCCGGGTGGAGGCGGCGGCGCGATCCGCTCGTGCTCGTCGCCGCCGCGCTGGTGCTCGTCCCGGCGATCGCCGCGGCCATATCGGCGCTGCGCAACCCGTGGGCCCCGACCGCCGACTGGGCGCTCATCGAGCTGCAGGTGCGCGACGTCGGCACGGCCGACACTCCGCTGCTGGGGGCGTGGTCGCGCTACGGCTGGCGGCACCCGGGACCCTGGCCCTTCTACCTGCTGGCCCTCCCCTACCGCCTGGTGCCCGATGACCGCGGCCTGCTCTTCGCCGCCTCGTGCCTGAACCTGGCGGCCGCTGCCGGCTACGCCCTGGTGGTCGTCCGCTATCGGCGCATCCAGGCGCTGATCGCGCTGCTCGGGCTGGCCGTGCTGCAGCGCGGGCTCGGGGTCGACCAGCTCAGCGACCCGTGGAACCCGACCATCCTCATCGTGCCGTTCGCGCTCTACCTGGTGCTGTGCCTCGAGATCGCGGTGGGCCGGTCGCGTTGGCCCATCCCGGTGGTGGTCGGCGTCGGTTCGTTCATCGTCCAGGCCCACGTCGGGGTGCTCCAACCGGTCCTGCTGGTGGGGGTGGTGGCCGGCGCGCTCCGGTGGCACCGCCGGCGGCGTGAGGCCCAGGTCGTGGTCGACGTCGGGCCGGTCGACGACGCCGACGACGCCGACGAGGCCGCCGCGCCGGCACGAACCTCGGCGTGGACGCGCTGGCGCCCCCTACTCCCGACCGCCGCGGTGATCGTCGCGGCCTGGCTGCCGCCGCTGCTCGACCAGGTCAACCGGACCGGCAACCTGGGGCTGTTGCTGCGCTGGGCGGCGGGTGACGACCTCGGGGCGGGCATGGGGCCGCTGACCGAAGGCAGGATGGGGGCCGATCGCCTCGTCGACAGCACGGCGTGGCTGCTCGACCCGTTCGGGCTGTGGATCGGTCACTTCCGGATCCCCGTGGTGTTCGGCTCGCCGCTGCTCGGCACGGGAGATCCCCTGCAGCTGCTCTGGGTCCCGGTGGCGCTGGTCGCCGCGGTGACGCTGGTCCGCCGGGTGCCCGTGCCGCCGTCGTACCTCCGGCGCACCAGCGCTGCCGCCGTGCTCGCCGCCACCGGCGTGGTGGCGCTGGTCAGCGATCTGGCCAGCGCCAAGGGAGCGCCGGTCGTGTGGCCGTTCCGGTGGGCGGTGGCGGTGGTGATGCTGCTGTGGATCACCGCCGCCTGGGCGGTCGCCGCCCTGGCGTCGCACCGGCTGCCATGGCTCGACGGCGCCCCGGCGCAGACGGGGGTGAGCGCTACCCGCACCCGAGCCGCGTTGGTCGGTGGCGTGATGGTCGCCCTGGTGGCGCTGCCGGTCGGCTTGGCCGTTGGGCGGGGCACGGTCGGCCGGCAACCGGCACCGGAGGCTTCGGCCGCTCTGCTGCGGCTGGCGCCGGCCATCGAGGAGCACGCCGGCCGGGAGGAGCTGGTCGTCGCCAACACCGAGTGGATGCTCAACGACAAGGACCTCGGGCTCCCGGTGTTGCTCGAGCGGGCCGGCATCCCCTGGGTCGAGCGCAGCGATCCCCGGGCCGACGGGTACGACGGCTACTACATCGTGCCGGTCGGACTGCTCGAGAACGACCAGCTGGTGGCCGACCTGGCGACCGGCAGCGCCGAGGTCCTGGCCCGGTCGGGGCCACCCCAGGGCGACGAGGACCCCGGCGGCGAGCTGGTGTTCCTCCGCATCGCTCCCCAGGCCGGGCTCGCCTACGACCCGAGCAAGCTGGGCGCCCTCGGCCGGCAGCGCACAGGAACACCCTGATCCCTCCCGGACGTCCGCAACCCCGGTGCGACTGCTAGATCTGGGGGATGGCCGTGGACGACATCGAGGCGATCAAGCAGCTCAAGAGCCGCTACTGCCGGACGATGGATACCAAGGACTGGGTCGCGATGCGGGACGTGTTCACCGACGACGTCGAGATGGACACCACCGGGTCGGGCGGCGGCGCGATCGTCGGCGCCGACGACTTCATGGCGTTCCTGACGGAGACCCTGGCCGAGGTGGTCACCGTCCATCACTGCCACATGCCGGAGATCGAGCTGACCTCGCCGACGACGGCCACCGGGGTGTGGGCCATGGAGGACATGCTCCGTTGGCCCAACGGGATGGAGCTGCACGGCTACGGCCACTACCACGAGACCTACGAGAGGGCCGGGGGTCGGTGGCGGATCAAGCGGTCCGAGCTGACGCGCCTCCGCATGGACCTCACCCAGCCGGAGGAGTCATGAGCGTCCTGTGAAGCCGAGGTCGAGGAGGGTGCGGGCGGCGTCGTCGCGGGCTTGTTCGGTGGGGGCGCCGAGGACGACGACCACGATGCTGCGGCCGTCGCGGGTGGCGGAGGCGGCGAGGCACCAGCCGGCTTCGGCGGTGTGGCCGGTCTTGATGCCGTTGGCGCCCCGGTAGGCACCCAGCAGGTCGTTGGTGGTGGGCAGCTCTGAGCCGTTGAGCGTGGTGCTCCCGGCGGCGACGATGTGGCGGAAGGTGGCGTCCTGCATGAGGTCGCGGGCGAGGTGGGCGACGTCGGCGGCCGACGAGTGCTGGGCTGGGTCGTCGAGGCCGTCGGGGTTGGTGTAGCGGGTGGTGTCGAGGCCCGCCGCGGCCGCCTCGGCGTTCATCCTGTCGACGAAGCGGCGCTCGTCGCCGGCCACGTCGACAGCCAGGGTGCGGGCCGCGTCGTTGGCACTGGCGACCAGCATCGCCTGCAGCAGCTCGCCCCGCGACACGTGATCGCCGGGCTCGAGACCGGCCTGCGACTGGCCACCGGTGATCTGCAGCGGCGGGACGGTGGCGGTGTGGTCGAGTCGCCCGGTGTCGAGGACCAGCCGGGCGGTCATGAGCTTGGTCAAGCTGGCCACCGGGCGGGGCTGGTCGGCGTTGAGGGAGGCCAGGGGCACGCCCGTGTCGCCGTCGACCACCACGTAGGCGGCGGCCGCGATCGGAGGGAGGTCGCCGGTCGGTGGGACGATCTCGGCCTGGGGGCCGCGGACGGCGTCGGTCACCGCCGGGGTCATGGTGGTGACCCCGGCGATGGCCAGGAGGGCGGCGCCGACCAGCCCGCTGAACAGGAAGGCCTGCCGACGGCCTCCGCCCCGACGGTGTCGGTGTCGGGGGCCGGCTTGCAGTGTCTGCGCCGGCCGCCGGCGGCGGTGGGAGAGGGTGCTCGCCATGGAGCGAACGTACGAAAGGCCTGGTCAGGGGCACATCGGTCGCATGTGGCGTTTCCCCTGGTCCGAAGGACCGATGTGCCTGGCGGGTCGTTCCACCTTTCGGCCGATGAACCGCGACCGCCCGGCTGGTTACCGTGAGCCGATGCCCGGCCAGCTCGAAGCGTGGTGGCGCCGCCTCCCCGACCGCGGTCAGGACCTCATGGTGGGCGTCCTGGTCGTCGTGGGCTGGACGGCTGCCACGCTCGCCGTGCAGCTGCCCCCGGTGGGCGACGGACGCAGCCTCGCGCTGCCGTTGGGCCAGAACCAGGTGGCGATGTGGGCGACGGCGGCGGTGCTCGCGCTCCGGCGCACGGTGCCGCCGGTGGCCCTGCTCCTCGCGGTGCCGCTCTACGTGGTGGGGCTGAGCCTGCCGCTGTACGACCTGGGTCCACCCGGTGGCGGTGGAGGCGAGGTCGCCCATGCCACCGAGTTCCACCTGCTGCCCATCCTCGCCGTCGCCTACCTGGTCGCGCAGTCGGGTGCCATCAGCCCGCTGGTGGCGGGCGCCGTGTGCCTGGCCGGCACGGGGTTGCTGTTCGGCGACCTCGACGGCCTGACGCTGGCTCCCGGCTTCGGCTGGTCGCGGGTGCTGTTCGCGCTGTTCGTGGTGGTGGGCACCACGTTCCTGGGTGCGCTCGTGCGTGAGCAGCGGCGGTTGC
This sequence comes from Acidimicrobiales bacterium, assembly GCA_035316325.1. Taxonomy (NCBI): domain Bacteria; kingdom Bacillati; phylum Actinomycetota; class Acidimicrobiia; order Acidimicrobiales; species Acidimicrobiales bacterium. Next base: position 9,660 of record DATHJB010000038.1, on the reverse strand, counting down.
GAGCGGTCGAGTCGCAGAAGGTGGTGGTCGAGGAGCGCACCCGCATCGCCCGCGAACTGCACGACGTGGTCGCCCACCACGTGAGCGCCATCGTGATCCGGGCCCAGGCGGCCGAGCGGCTCGCCCCCGGCCGGCCCGAGGTGGCGGTCGAGGCGGTGCGTTGGATCGCGGACGCCGGCAAGGAGGCGCTCACCGGCATGCGCCACGCCGTGCAGGTGCTGCGGGAGGCGGACGGCGTTGGTGGTGTCGAGCTGGCGCCCCACGGCGTTGGTGGTGTCGAGCTGGCGCCCCAGCCCACGCTGGCCGACCTGCAGGGAATCGTGGAGCGGCTGGCCCCCGTCGGGCTCGACGTCGAGATCGCGCTGCCCGACCCGCTCCCGGCGCTCGGCCCCCAGGTCGAGCTGGCCGCGGTGCGCATCGCCCAGGAGGGCGTGACCAACGCCCTGCGCCACGCCGAGGCTCGACGGGCGGTGGTCCGCGTGGCGGAGGAGGCGGGCCACCTGGTGGTCGCGGTCGACGACGACGGCCGCAGCGGCAAGGCCCCGTCCCTCAGCGCCTCCGGCCACGGGCTGCGGGGGATGGCCGAGCGGGCCGCGGCCTGCGGCGGGCGGCTCGACATCGCCCGCAGCGACCTGGGCGGCTGGTCGGTGCGGGCCTCCCTGCCCTGCCACCAGAACGGCCGGCCGTGAGCGCGGAGGGGGCGGCGACGATCCGGGTCTTGGTGGCCGACGACCAGGCCATGATCCGGGTCGGGCTACGCCAGATCCTCGACAACGAGCCCGACCTGGCGGTCGTGGCCGAGGCGGCCGACGGCCTCGAGGCGGTCGAGACAGCGGCCAGCGCCCGACCCGACGTGGTGTTGATGGACGTCCGCATGCCGCTGCTCGACGGCCTCGAGGCGACCCGACGGATCGTCGCGTCGTCCGACGCCCCGCCCCGGGTGCTGGTGCTCACGACCTTCGACGACGACGAGTACCTGTTCGACGCCCTGCGGGCCGGGGCCAGCGGCTTCCTGCTCAAAGACGTCGGCCCCGACCCGCTGATCGCGGCCATCCACACCGTCGCCCGCCACGAGAGCCTCCTGGCCCCGGCGGTCACCCGGCGGGTCATCGAGCGCTACGTCGAGCTCGACGGCGCCGCCGGCCGGTCCCGCCCGAGCGCCATGGCCGAGAACGTCGCCCGGGCCGGCCTCACCGACCGCGAGCGCGAGGTCCTCGTGGGCCTCGCCGCCGGGTGGTCCAACACCGAGCTGGCCGCCGAGCTGCACCTCAGCGAGGCCACGGTGAAGTCCCACGTGAGCAGCGTCCTGACGAAGCTCGGCCTGCGCAGCCGTGTGCAGGCCGTCATCGCCGCCTACGAATCGGGCCTGGTCCAACCGGGCGACGGCCGCTTCGGTCCCAGGCGGGAAGGCGGACGGTGAAGGGCGACCCAGCTCGATCGACTCCGTAGCAGTTTCAGGTCGGCACCGACGTCGGCGCTCATCGCCCGCCTCCCTCGTCCGAGATGCTGTGGGCCGGCCGGGGCCGCTCGCCGTCGGTGGTGCATCGACGCATCCTCCGCACCGACGGGTGGTGGTCCCCCAACGCCCGATGCAGCGTGCACGACTCGTCCCAGATGGCGACGTCACCCTCGGACCAGTGCCACCGCAGTGAGCAGTCGGGATCCACCGCCACGTCGTGGAGGTGGGACAGCAGGACGTCGGATTCGTCCGGGTGCAGCTCGGGGATCCGCTCGAGGTACATCGGGCAGACGAACAGGCAGGGCGCAGCCGTGTCGGGATGGGCGCGGACGAGGGGATGGCGGACCGGAGGGTGGGCCTCCTCGAACCGGCTGGCCAGCTCTGCGCCATGCCGGTCGACCACGGTGCGACGTAGCGAGGCGTCGACGCCGTGCCAGCCGGTGAGGGTCGAGCAGAGCGCCTGGAGGGCGGGCGACAGCGCCTCGTAGGCCGCCGGCAGGCTGGCCCACAACGTGTCGCCTCCGCTGGGTGGTACCTCCAGGGCCTGCAGGATCCCGAACCGCGGGGGAACCTCGAGCCAGCTCAGGTCGGTGTGCCAGGGGAACTCCGCCGGCGGATGGGCCGGGGTGTCCTCGATCACCGATATCGGCTGCTCGCGTCCGGTGAACCGCTGCAGCGGGTGCACCGTCACGGTGCCGAAGCTCGTCGCCACCTCCCTGAAGCGCCCCTCGTCCCGGCCGAACCCCCGGATGAACACGACGTGGTGGTCGATGACGAGCTGACGGAGCTGCGACGGGCCGTCGTGCCCGGCTTCGTCGAGGTCGCCGGCGTCGACCACGGCGCCGATCGCGCTCGACAAGCGCCGCGCACGCAGTGGCGGCACCGGCGTCCGGCGCGGATCGTCCTCGGGGACACGTTTCGGCATCCCTTCACGTTCACCCACGACACCGTCGGGCACATCGGTCGCACGTGGGGTGTCTCCCGGTCCGAAGGACCGATGTGCCTGGCGGGTCGTTCCACCTTTCGGCCGATGAACCCGCGACCCGTCGTCCGCGGTCACTGCTCGCGGACGACGATGACGACGTCAGCCTGACGACGTCTTCTTTCCGGGGAGGCGGTCGGTGAGAGCGTCGAGGACCAGGGCGGAGCCGATGGCGAGCATCCACACGTCCTTGGCGACCGCGGTGCCCTGCTGCGTGGGGCGGACGCTGCCCTCCTCGTGCATGCCCGGGGTCCGCCAGTAGAGGCGGCCGAGCATGCCCGCGAAGCCGGTGAGAGCGGCGCCGGCTATGCCCGTAGGGACGAACGGGGTGAGCAGGGCAGCGCCGACGACGATCTCGCCCGTCGAGAGCATCTTGGCGAACTGCTCGGGCGGCGTCTCCTGGAACTGCGGGTAGGCCGTGCTCGCGAAGCCGTGCAGCTGCTCGGCGGTCTCCTTGTCCGCGTTGCGCTTGGAGAGTCCCGAGTTGAGGATGAAGGCGCCGGTTGCGAGCCGAACCGGCACGTGCCAGAGCTTGAAGGCCATGCCCCAAGGCTGCCCGATGATCCGGGCCCGCAACCACCCTCCGGAGCACTTCCGCACGTCTCGCCGTCCCCAGCTGCCGCTCAGTCCACGGTGACCACGACCTTGCCGAGGGCGCGGCCTTCGCCGACGTGGGCGAGAGCCTCGGGAACTTCGTCGAGCCCGAACGTGCGGTCGATGCGGATGCTGACGTCACCCGCGACGCAGAGGTGGGTCAGCGCCTCGAAATGGGCCGGTCCTTCCTTGACGACGAGGACCCCGATCCGTCGACCGGTGAGCCGGCCGGCGGCCCAGCCGACCGTCAGGATGCGGAGCAGCGCGCGCACGGAACCGCCGGCGCAGCGGTACCGACCGCCGGGGGCGAGAGCTCGGCGGTAGGCGAACACGGACCGGTAGGCGACGAGGTCGAGGATGAGGTCGTAGGGCGGGGTGCGGCGGGAGAAGTCTTCGCTGCGGTAGTCGATGACCTCGTCGGCGCCGAGGGACCGCATGAAATCGAGCTTGCCGGCGTTGTCGACGCCCGTCACGTGGGCGCCGAGTCGCTTGGCGAGCTGTACGGCGAACGCGCCCGAACCGCCGCCGCCCCCGTTGACCAGCAACCGCCTCCCGGCCGCGGCGCCGTCGGTTCCTTGCAGAGCGATGGCTCCCGCCTGGGGGATCGTGGATGCCTGGGCGAAGCTCAGCTCGGCGGGCTTGAAGGTGAGGGCCGATTCGGCCGCGACCGTGTACTCGGCGAAGCCGCCCTTGAGGGCGAGGTTGTCGCCATAGACCTCGTCACCTGGTCGGAAGCGGGTGACGCCCTCGCCGGCGGCGTCGACCCACCCGGCGATGTCAGAACCGAGCGTCGGGCGCGCCGGCGAGCGCAGCCCACCCATTCGGGCATACAGCGGCGAGCCGCGCAGGCACTCCCAGTCGCTGAGATTGACCGACGTCGCGGCCACCCGGACCCTCACCTGCCCCGGGCCCGGAGCCGGCATCGGGACGTCGTCGACCCGCAGCACGTCCGGGCCTCCATACCGGTCGTAGACGACCGCCCTCACCTGCGCCTCCCAGCGGCGTCACTGTCGTGTGCGTCGAGTGGCTTCTCGTGGACCTGAAGGTCGCACGGCGTGGCGAGGAGCGGCCCCAGGTGCGGATGAGCATCGTCGATGGTGCCGGTGCGGACGAGCCGGTAGCCGATCCGGCCGTACCACGACGTGAGGAACTCCTTGGTCGGGTGCCGCCAACCGCGCGGGACGAGGAGCTCGAGCCGCATCGCGTGCAGTCCGTGCTCGCGGCTGTGCTGCTCGGCGAACTCCACGAGGGCCCGGCCGATGCCGCTCCCGCGGTGGTCGGGGGCGGCGACCAGCATCCCGAACCCGCCGACGTCATCGGCGACCTGGTGGACGTGGACGCTGCCGACGATGTGCCCTTCTTGAGTGGCGACGGCGATCTGTCCGGCGGCGATGACCTCGGCAAGCTCGGTCGTCGTCGTTCGCGTGGCCCCGTCACGCCAGAGGCCGCGCTCGGCAATGGCGTAGACGTCGTTGATGAGGCCGGTCAGCTCCCCGACGAGGGCTGCGTCACGGTTGGCCGCTCCCTCCAGCAGGTCGATGGCGAGGTCAGCGTCGGTTGCCATCGCACCGAGGATGCCCGCCGAGGTCAAGCGAAGCAATACATAGTTCTTGGTACAGCAATCGTGCTTTACGATTGTTGGTGTGGAGCTCCGGCAGCTCCGCAGCGAAACAACCAACGCCCGATGACCTGCACCGTCGAACAGTTGCTGTAGCCAGACGAACGGTCGGCCGCCGCGCCGTGCAGAGCGAGGTCTGCCCGGCGGCGACGACGACGGCCGACCGGTGCTCCGCTACTGCCAGATCCTGTAGTACCAGCCGTCGACGCAGTTGGGGGCGGTGCCGCAGGTCAGGTGGAAGCAAGGCTGTGTGGCATAGCCCAGGCTCACCATCTGGCTCCGCACCCGATCGCATGCGGCATAGGTCGTGAAGGGACCCCGCTTCCGCCACGTCGCTGCCGTGGTGGCGGAGTCCTCCGTCGTGGCGGGGGCCGTGCCTCCCGTTGCGGCGAGGGCCGTTCCTCCGAGGGGGAGGACGACCGCAGCAACAGCCAGGACACCAGCCCCGACCATCGCTCGCATGCTTCGATGCATGGTGATTCTCCTGTGACGTCGATTGCCCACCACGAATGGCGGGTCCCGGTGGTGACCGGGTGACCGTACGAAGGTGCTGCTAGCGACCTGCTAGCGACCTGCTAGCCGAGCCGCCGCTCGGCGTCACCGGTGGGTGAGCGTCTCCGTCAGCCCTTCGAGGTCCTCGACCGTCACCGTCAGCGCGGAGTGGCCCTTGCGACTCAGCGGCGACGGCACCTTCTCGCGGAAGTGGATGCAGACGCCCGCGTTCGCGTTCGTGCCGAACGTCAGGCCGTCGTCCTTCATCGAGCCCCGGGCGCCAGCCGCCGTCCACCAGCGGTAGTTCCGGGTGATGTGGGCACCGTCGACGTTCCCGAGCGGGGTCTCGAGCTTGAAGAGGCCGAACGTCGCCCGCAGGCCACCGTCGTCGGTGAGGGTGACCCCGTCTCTCGATGGACGGACGCCGAAGACACCCCAGAAGGGGACCAGCCGCTTGTCGAAGGAATACCTGTACAAGGTGGTCACGGGTCACTGCCTCCGGCCACAGTTTGCCCGCGCCGAAGCCGTGTCGAGCACGCGCTCCGGTCATCACCCGCACGTGCTTGCGGCCTACGCGAAGCTCGTCAGGAGATCCGACACTGCTTCTGGCACACGGATGAAAGGCTCCATCATGAAACTCGTCGTCATCGGCGGCGCAGGGAGCGGACGGTGAGGCGCTTCTCGGTGCGGCCGTCGCTCACGTTCCGGGGTCGCAGGTTCAACGGGCTGCGGGGTTGGTCGGGCAAGCCGCTGCACCCACCGCTCACCGACTTCCCCATCGCCGCTTACGTGCTCGCCGCGACGTTCGACGTGATCTCGATCGTCGGCGGCGACGACAACGCATGGGCTCGGGATTTCTGGCACGCCGGCACCTACGTCTTCATCGGCGGCGCCGCGGTATCGGTGCTGGCCGCGCTGACAGGACTGTGGGATGCGTGGAAGTCGTCCGAGGCCGGCACGCAGGCGCGCCGCACGATCAACAGCCACGCCACGATCATGACCACCGTCACCGTGCTCGCGCTGGCCGACATCGGATGGCGACTGAACGGCTACAACACCCACGCCTACACGCCCGTGGGCATCGTGGCCCTCTCGGTGGTGATCGCGTTGCTGGTGTCGGTGGGAGCGACCTTCGGCGGCACCCTCGTCTACGACTACGGGTTCAACGTCGAAACCGCAGGCGACTCCCCCGTGTGGCACAAATCCGAACGCGACGTGCTCCCCGGCCAACACGACTGATCGGCGTCGTCCGACCCGGCTGCTCAGATTCGGGTGCCGGGGCGACCTGTGAGCCGGCCTCGGGGCTGCATCAAGCGATAGGCGACGAGTGCGACGACCGCACCGATGATCGAACCGAAGAGTCCCGAGCCTCCGAAGTCGTCCATGGTGCGGTCGGTCAGGGCCACGGCGAGCATTCCGCCGACGAACGAGCCGATGATCCCCAGCAGCAGGGTTCCGATCAGACCGAGGTTGTCGCGGCCGGGAACCAGGAAGCGGGCGATCGCACCGGCGACGAGCCCGATCACGAGTAGCACGACGAGTCCCATCGAGAGAACCTCCTGGATGGGTCGGACCGCGAAGTTCACGGTCGACGCCAGTGGCCTTCCCTCGGGAGTCCCGGTCCAACCGGCCGGGCTCGGAGGACCAGGCCCGGGTAATCACCTCCCATGGCAGACGGCCAGAAGCCGCGACGATGACTGCCATGCGGCGTGTCGTCAGGGAACACAGCTTGTCGATCGTGACGTTGGGGATGTTCCTGGTGATCTGGCTCGGTGGGCAGGTGTGGGCTGGTCATCGGACCTACAACGACGAGCAACGCTCTCATGGGCAGCCGACTGTGAGCGTGGCCGACTACCTCACGCGTGCGGAGTTCGGGGAGGCGACCTTCGAGAACTGGGAGTCCGAGTTCTTGCAGATGGGCGTGTACGTGCTGCTCACCGCCTGGCTCGTGCAGAAGGGTTCGGCCGAGTCCAGGCCGCCGGAGGGCGACGGGAGCTTCGGCGAGGATCCGAGCGAGCACAGTGACGACGCCGAGAGTCCCTGGCCGGTCCGTCGCGGTGGTCTCGTGCTCCAGGTCTACGAGCGCTCGCTCGGCATCGCCCTGCTCGGCCTGTTCCTACTTGCGTTCCTCGGGCACCTCGTCACCGGCGCCCGGGCGTTCAACGCCGAGCAGCTCGAGCACGGGGGAACCCCCGTGTCCACCGTCGGCTACCTGTTCAGGTCCCAGTTCTGGTTCGAGTCGTTGCAGAACTGGCAGTCCGAGTTCCTCGCCGTCGGCGTCCTCGTCGTGCTCAGCATCTTCCTGCGCCAGCGCGGCTCGCCCGAGTCCAAGCCGGTCCACGCCCCGCATCATCAGACCGGTAGCGAATGATCCATTCCGTCATGACCGGCGGCATCTGCCCTCATCGCGTCGTTGGTGGGCGCGAGGGCTGGGTAGGCACGCGCCGTGGAGATGCCTTTGCCTCGGGGACCGCTCAGCGAGCACGTGATCAGGACGCTGGGTCGCCCTCCGGATGAGGGAAGCACTCTGCCGGTCGACGATCCGAGCGATGTCGAAGACGAGCAGCTGGCGTTGTTCCTGCTCCAGCAGATCAGCTACCGGCCCATCGTCGGTGTCGACCCGGCTTGGGAGGACCAACCGTCGTTGCTCGTGCTCCGGGAGCGGCTCGAGCAGGCCATGGAGCAGCGGCTGCGAGATCTCCTCATGGTCCCCGTCTGCGCGCCCGCGGCGGTGCCCGATGCGCTGCTGGCTTTGATCGACGGTGCCGAGGGGCCATCGCTGTCGGACTGGCTGGACTCGCGAGGCACCCTGGTCCACCTCCAGGAGTTCGCGGTGCACCGATCGGCCTACCAGCTACAGGAAGCCGATCCCCACAGCTTCGCCATCCCTCGCCTGGCGGCAGGGAAGGCCAAGACGGCGCTCCTCGAGTTGCAGATGGACGAGTACGGCGGCCACGAGCCCACCGAAGCGCACTCGGTGCTGTTCGCCCAGACGATGCGAGCCCTCGGCATCGATCCCGACGACGGCGCCGACATCGAGCGACTTCCCGCAGTGACCCTGGCCACGAACACCTTGCTGAACCGGCTGGGACGGACCCGCCGGCTCGTCGGAGCCTGCATCGGGCATCTCGCCGTGTTCGAGATGACCTCCGTCGAGCCCATGGCCCGCTACGCCGCCGCCATCCGGAGAGTGCTCGACGGCGAGGACGCAACCGCGGCGGCCCGGTTCTTCGACGTCCATGTCGCCGCTGACGGCCTCCACGCCCGCCTCGCGATGGAACGCCTCGTGGACGGCTTCGTCGAGCAGTACCCCGCCGACGCTCCCGACCTGGTCTTCGGAGCGGCCGCACTGATGCACGTCGAGCATGAGCTGACCGAACACCTCCTCGCCTGCTGGGACGCCGGCAACACCTCCCTGCGCACACCCCTCGAGAGCACCAGACTCCGAGGGCTCTAGACCGCCACTCCGCCCCCCTCAGCACGGCGGGTCGGTGTGGTCGGCACGGTGGCGCCTACCCGGGAGAGTTTGTCGTCAGACCGTCACCAACCTCCGGGGCCGCGAAGCGGCGATGGGTCGGCCTGGTCCTTGAGCAACTCGGTCGCCCGACGATGCGCAGCGAGTCCGGCTGCGGAGACGCTCCTGGTTCGAGCAGTCAGGGGGCGATCGTGTCCGGCGTCTCGGTTTCGAACTGCAGCGCGAGCGTCGTGTTGATCTCGAGGTGGCGCAGGAGGAAGGTGCGCTCGTCGAACCGCTTGCGCCGCAGCCAACCGGTGACCTCGTCGTTGCACTTGCTCGTGTTGCACGAGCGGCAGGCCGGCACGATGTTGTCCAGCGTGTACCGCCCGCCACGGGAGAGCGCCAGCACGCAGTCGCGCTGGAGCGGCTTGTCCTTCTCGCCGCAGTACGCGCAACCACCCCATGCGGCTTTGAGCGCGGTCCACTGCGCAGCGCTGAGGTCGTGGTCGACGCGATCCATGCGGCGCTTGCGCTTGCGGGCGGCCTTGGCCTTGCGGGTTCTGCTGACCGCCATCGCACCAACGTAGGTGACCGTCATCTCCCGACGGCGCTCATCCAGCGCCAGGGAACCCACGTGGCCGGCAGCGCGTACCATCCGGGAGACTGTCGGCGACCCCGCCACCCGTGCTGATCGCGGTGAACGGCGGCGGCTGGCTCGGCACCAACGAGGACGACCTCAACGTCTTCGGCGGCGCCAAGGCGCTCACCGACCTCGGGTTCGCCGTGGTCAGCGTCCGCTACACGGTCGCCGCCGGCTACAACGCCGACGGCACCTTCAACACCTCGTGGCACCCGAGGACGCTCCCGCAGGACGTCGACAAGGCCATCAGGTGGGTGCGGGCCTACGCGGGAACGCTGGGCGTCGACCCGAACCGGGTCATCGTGGCCGGCCACTCGGCCGGCGCACATCTCGTGGCGCTCGTGACGGCCGGCAACTTCGCCGCCCCCAACCTGCCGGCGGCCCTGCAGGCCGTGAGCTCGAAGCCCAACGGGGTCAT
>DATHJB010000037.1 GCA_035316325.1 Acidimicrobiales bacterium | reverse complement strand
CCCCGCATCTTCGAGCTGCCGTTCGACTCCGATCGCAAGCGGATGTCCACCGTCCACGCCCTGCCCGCCCGCGTCGACGACGTCCCCGCGGCGTTGCGGGCGGCCTTCCGGTTGGAGGACAAGGTCGGGTTGCCCGACTGCATCGCCTTCACCAAGGGCGCCGTCGACGGGCTGGTGCCGCTCTGCGACACCTACCAGACCGGCGACACGACGGCACCGCTCGACGACGAGCGGCGGCGACGCGCCCTGGAGGCCGGCGACCAGTTGGCGGCGGAGGGTGTCCGGGTGCTCGGCGTCGCCATGCGCCGCTGGCCGAACGCCGAGGCCGTGCCCCGCGACGAGCAGCTCGAGCGGGGACTCACCCTCGTCGGTCTCGTGGGGATGATCGACCCGGCCCGCCCGGAGGTGCGCGACGCCATCGCCACGTGCCGCGAGGCCGGAGTGCGGGTCATGATGATCACCGGCGACCATCCGCTCACCGCCCAGGCGATCGGACGCGACCTCGGGCTGGTGGGCGACGACGTCCAGACCGTGACGGGTGCCGAGCTGGGCCGGCTCGACGGTGCCGATCTCGACGCGACCATCCGCGACCGTTCGATCTACGCGCGCGTGTCCCCCGAGGACAAGATCCGCATCGTCGGAGTGCTCCAGAGCCAGGGGCACGTGGTGGCCATGACCGGCGACGGCGTCAACGACGCCCCCGCCCTCAAACAGGCCGACATCGGCGTCGCCATGGGGATCACGGGCACCGACGTCACCAAGGACGCCGCCGACATGGTCCTCCAGGACGACAACTTCGCGACGATCGTCGCCGCCGTCGGTGAAGGCCGGGTGGTGTTCGACAACATCCGCAAGTTCATCCGCAACATCCTCAGCGGCAACGTCGCCGAGGTGACGATCATGGTCGTGGCACCGATCGTCGGCATGCCCGTCGCCATGCTCCCGCTCCAGCTCCTGTGGCTGAACCTGGTCACCGACGGCCTGCCCGCCATGGCGCTCGCGGTCGAACCGCCCGAGCCCGGGGTCATGCAGCGTTCCCCCACGCCGCGGGGCGAGAGCCTGCTCGGTGCCGACCGGGGCCGCCGGATCCTCACCCGCGGGGCCATGCTCACCGTCCTGACGTTCGTCCCCGTCTACGCCCTGTGGGACGCCGACGACGACGCCTGGCAGACCGTCCTCTTCACGTCGATCGCCTTCGCCGAGCTCGCCGGGGGGTTCGCCATGCGCTCGGAGCGCACGTCGCTGCGCCGCCTCGGCCTCTTCACCAACCGCTCCCTCGTCGTCGCGGTCGCGGTGACCGTCGCCCTCCAGGTGCTGCTGGTCGTCACCCCCGCGCTACGGGACATCCTGTCGCTCGAACCGCTGGACCCGGCGCACTGGGCACTGATCGTCGCCATCGCCCTCACCTACCTGGTGGCCATCGAGGTCGAGAAGTGGACGACCAACCGACGCCCCGCCGACTCCTGACCCCGGAGGTTGGAGGTCGGAGGTCGGGGGTGCAGAGCCTCAGCCGTCACCCCGGTCGGCGAGGAGCTTGCGGACCCGGGGGATCACCTCGCGGCCGTAGAGCCCGATGGTCGCCAGCTTCTGCTCGTGGGGGACTCCTCCCAGGCCGTAGACGAAGTCGAAGCGGCGGAGCCCGAGCGTCCGGATGGTGGCGGCCAGCTTGGCGGCGACGGTGTCGGGCGAGCCGACGTACAAGGAGCCGGTGGCGATCTCCGCCTGGAAGCGGCTGGGCGTCGGGAGCGCCGAGCCGCGCTCGCGTGACGAGGCCTCGAGCAGGTCCCTCCAGTGGGGCCACTGGATGTCGACCGCCTCCTGGTCCGTCGGCGCCACGTACCCGTGCGAGTGCACACCGACGGGCCCCGGTGGGTACCCGCGCTCCTCGAGGGTGCGCTGGTAGAGGTCGACGTAGGGGGCGAACCGACCGGGGTCGCCGCCGACGATCGCCAGCATCAGGGGCAGGCCGTAGCGGGCGGCCCGGATCACTGACTCGGGGCTGCCGCCGACGCCGACCCAGGTGGGGACGCGGCCCTCGGGGAGGGGAGGGCTCACGAACTGGTCGGTGAGCGGTGAGCGGACGGTGCCGGACCAGGTGACGGGTTGCTCGCGGAGCAGCCGGGTGAGCAGGTCGAGCTTCTCCTCGAAGAGCGTCTCGTAGTCGGCGAGGTCCAGCCCGAACAGCGGGAACGACTCGGTCAGCGAACCGCGCCCGACGATGAGCTGGGCGCGGCCCTTCGACACCGCGTCGAGGGTCGCGAACTCGGTGTAGACCCGCACCGGGTCCTGCGTGCTCAGCACCGTCACCGCGGTGCCGAGCCGGATGCGTTCGGTGCGACCGGCGATCGCCGCGAGGATCACGTGCCCCGCGGAGTCCATGAACTCGGGCCGGTAGTGCTCGCCGATGTTGAACGAGTCGATCCCGACCGAGTCGGCGAGCACGGCCTCCTCGACGGTGTTGCGGATGACCTGGTCACCGTCGAGCTGCCGTCCGGAGCCGTCGAGCGTGATCTGAGCCGCGGTGTCCAACCCGAACTCGAAGTCGTCGTGCGCAGACATCCCGTCGACGCCTAGTAGGAGTGGATCTCGTCGCCGGGGGCGGGCACGTCGGCCGCGCCGCCGGGGAGCAGCGCCTGCGCGGCGGCCAGGACGTTGAACGCCTCCCGGAGCAGCGTGATCCGGCCGTCCTCCACGACGGCCGCGATCTGCTCCCGTCCGACGTACCGCGGCTCGACCCCGAGCGATGAGAGGTACGGCAGCTCGAGGACACCGTCCTCAGCGAACAGGCTGGCGGCCTTCTCCGGGTCGCGGAACGAGGCCAGGTAGTCGAGGAGGGTTCCCTTGGCGTCCTTCATGGTCTTCTCCTGTGTCGTCGTCGTCGGGCGGGGGGAAGCGGCCGGCGAAGGCCGGCAGCAGGGCGGTGAGGTCGCGTCGGGTGATGCAGCCGGCCCACACGCCGGTGCCGTACGCGACGTCGTCGGCGAGCCGGAGCGCCGTGAACGCGGCGATGCCCAGGTCGGGACGCGCCTCGCGGTGCTCGACGAGAGCGGGTACGACGGCGGCGGCGACGAGCGCCGGACGCGCCCGCCGCCAGCCGAGGAACAGCGCCAGCGTGAGGGGCCACCAGGGGCGGCGCAGGGCGTCGGCGACCTGCCGGCCGGCGAACAGGTTGCCGAGTCCGGCCAGCCGGAGGGCCTCGGCGACCGGGTGGCGCAGCGACCGGAGCTTGGGCACGAGGGCGGCGGTGGTGCCTGCCCCGACGGCGACGCCGGCCGCGGGCGAGCCGGCGACCACCAGCGCCCAGGCCGCGGCGCTCCATCCCGACACCGTCAGTGGCGCGACGGCGCCGCCGTGGCGCCGGGCGAGCGCCGGGGCCGAGGTGCCGTAGCGGTACCGCTGCCGGGCCCACGCCGACCAGGTCGCTCGCATCGGATGGCGAGCCCGGGCCGACGGCTCGTAGCGCACGACCCAGCCGGCCCGGTCGAGCCGCCACACGAGGTCGACGTCCTCCCCGACGCGCAGGCTCTCGTCGAAGCCGCCCACGGCCTCGAGGGCGTCGCGCCGCACCACCAGCGCCGCGGTCGGGACGTACGGCACGCGGGCCCGGGGCCGCACCGGCGACTCGAACGGTCCCAGGTCGAGCGAGGAGCGGCGGGCCTCGTAGGCGGCGAGCCCCGCGGGGGTGCCCGGCCGCGCCACGGGCACGACCCGCGGGGCGACCGCGCCCACCCGCGGGTCGGCGAGGTGGGCGAGCAGCGGCCCGAGCCACCCGTCGGCGGGCTCGACGTCGGCGTCGACGAAGGCGACCACCGGTCGCGTCGATGCCTGCCAGCCGACCTGGCGGGCCGCCGCCGGACCGACGTTGCGGTCGAGCCGCAGGAGGCGCGCACCGTGCACGGCGGCGACGGCCGCGATGGCCCCGGCGTCCGGCGACGCGTCGTCGACCACGAGCGTCTCGCCGACGGGGCCCAGGGTGGACAGCGTGCGGTCGAGGTCGCGGGCGTCGCCGTGGATGGGGACGACGGCCGCCACGTCGGCCGGGGCCCACGGCGGCGGCGCGCCGGCCGGCCGGGGGTGGGCCAGCCCGGCATCGAGGAGCCGCCGGGCGAGGCGCTGGGCGCCGCCGGCCTGGTCCACCGGCGCACCGCCCGCCCACCGGTCGACGAGGCGCCGCCCGGCGGGCGAGAGGCGGACGATCCGCAGCGGGAAGCCGCCGATCAGCGTGGCGCCGTCGTCGACCCGCCGGGTGGCCGGGTCGAGGGCGATCCGGAACCCGGCGGGCAGCGCGGCGACGGCGGCGTTCATCGCGCCCGCCGCCAGTCCGCCACGGCGGCGGCGAGGTCGGCGGCGAGCACGTCGAGCAGGGCGTCGCCCTCGGCCGCGCTCGCGGCCGTGGGGTCGCCGAGGATCCCGTTGGGCGACACCGCCGTGACGCCGCCCCGGCGGAGGGCCGGCAGCAGCTCCGCCAGGGGACGGGTGTCGCCGGGCTCGGCCCCCGGTCGGACGAGCCGGGGCCTCAGGTGCAGGAGGAGCGAGGTCTCGGTGCGGCCGGCGTGGGCGTCGCCACCGAAGCGCGGCGCGAAGGCGCGCACGTCGCGGCCCTCGGCGCGCAGGCGGGCGACCGCGGCGGCGAGCGGACCGGCGTTCCCGCCGTGGGCGCTGAGAAAGAGGACGCGGTCGAAGCTCTCGGTCGCCGAGCGG
>DATHJB010000036.1 GCA_035316325.1 Acidimicrobiales bacterium | reverse complement strand
CTGCCGTGGTGACACGGAACGCGACGCCCGGACAGCAGCGTCCGGACTTGTGGCCTTTACCGCTGAAGACCGCCATCTGGGCACCCTGGTCGTCGAGAAGCGTCAGTTCAGCTGTCACGTCGTCCTCGGGGATCCCCGAGGCCGGAGCGACCGACAGGTACTGGCCGCCGCTACCGACAGCAGCCGGCCCGACCGGCTCACAGGCGCCGTTGACGCAGAGCCGATGACTGGCAGCATCCGGAACATCGCCAGGCGACCACCAGACGAGGACGCCGGACCCGCACTCCAGGGTCCCAGTCGGACCGGCCCCCGCAGCTGGTGGCGGTCCCCAACGAGGCCAGTCCGACTAGCGCAGCCACGAGCGCAAGTCCAGAAGGCACGGACACCCTCGGAGTCTCACAGTCCGGCGGCAACTTCGCAGCTCATCCCGCTCCCGCCACTGAGACGCGACGCGCCACTCGACGTCGGGGCTCCCCGGGGCTAGAGGCGGACGGGGGTGCGGTCGCTGGGCCAGTTGGGTTGGAGGAGGTGCCACTGGGACGGGTCGGCCCGGATGAGGTCCTCCAGGACCTCGGCGATGTCCTGGGTGAGGCGGGTGACGTCCTCGCGGAACGAGCCCTTGCGCTCGACCGGGAGCGGGGGCTTGACGACGGCGAGGTGGCCGCCGCCGGGCTCGTCGTACATGGCGACCGGCAGCAGGGTCGCCCCCGTCCGCAGCGCCAGCGTCGCCGGGCCGGCCGGCAGGGTGGTGCGCTCGCCGAAGAACTCGACCTCGACACCGCCGCCGGTGATGTCGCGGTCGCTGAGCAGGGCGATCACGTGCCTCGCCTTCAGCGCCTGCGACACGGCCTTCCCGGCCTCGGGCCCCAACGGCACGATGTGCAGGCCCATCTCGCGCCGGAACTCGGTGAACCACTCGAACAGCGCCGGCGGCTCCAGCCGCTCGACCACCGCCGTGACCGGCACCTCGCGCACCCGGGCCAACCACTGGGCCATCCACTCCCAGCTCCCCAGGTGCGGCAGCACCGCGATCGTCCCTATGTCGCCCTCCAGCGCCGCCGCGAAGTGCTCGTAGCCCTCCACCCGGAAGCGGTCGTCGAGCTCGTCCTCCGTCGTGCCCGGCAGCCGGAAGGACTCGGCGTAGTAGCGGCCGTAGGACCGGTAGACGTCGCGCACCCGGTGCCGCAGCGCCACCCCGTGCAGCCCCGGCGTCACCCGCTGCTGGTGACGCTCCACGATCTGCCGCTTGGGCGTGGGACGCAGGGCGAACAGCCCCGCCACCCACGGGGCACCGCCTTCCACCACGCGCTTCGGCAGACGCTGGGCCAGCGTCGACGCGAGCTGGTAGGCCGGCGTGATCAGGTCCACCGACGAGCTACGACAAGCAGATCGTCAGCGGGCGTTGCGGGACGTGCGCCGCGGCAGCACGCGCCGGCGACGCCATACCTGGCGGGTCGACCGGGACACCCGGCGGGTGCGCCAGCGTCCCCGCAGGGGCTGCGACGGCACCGGCGCGGACGCCTGCCGCCACACCGTCACGAAGCGCTGGCCGGCGGTGAACAGCGTCAACACCAGCATCACCCACAGCACCGGCACGAGCAGGCTGTCGAACAGCAGGCCGATGCCCAGCATCACGAGCCGCTCGGCCCGCTCCATGAGGCCACCCCGGGCCGAGAAGCCCAGGCCCTCGGCCTTGGCCCGCTCGTAGGAGACGAGCATCGAGGCGCCCAGCACGGCCATCGGCAGCACGGCGATGCGGCCGCTCCCCGGCTGCGACGCCAGGTACCAGGCCACGCCGCCGAGCAGCAGGGCGTCGCTCACCCGGTCGACGACCGAGTCGAAGAAGGCTCCCCGCGGCGACGCGGTGCCGGAGGCCTTGGCCACGGCACCGTCGAGCACGTCGGGCACGGCGGTCAACACGAGCAGCAGGATCCCCGCGCTCAGGAAGCCGTTGGCGATCGTGACCGACGCGGCGCCGGCCATCACCAGACCGGTGGCGGTCAGGTGGTTGGCGGTGATGCCCGTCCGGCGGATCTGCTGGCCGACCGGCCGCAATCCCGTCTCGAACGTGCTCCGCCACCGTCCATCGAACATCGTTGGTCTCCTGGATCGGGCACGCAGCTCCGCTCGGCGCAGTCGGCGGGCGGGGGACACACCACGTGCTCCCGTCAGCGTAACCACCCACCGCCCTCGTCTGCGTACACCCGCTACCCTCCCCGACACGGCACGAGTGACACACGGCACCCCTGTGGCCCGAGCGGCCCGGCGCCGCCAGGCGCCAAGAGCGGGGTGGCCACGCGTGGCTCGACCTCTCGGCCGCGAAGCGCCGAGCACTCGCAGATGCAAGGAGTCGCACCACTCCAAGGGGGGAGCCCGGTGAAGAGCTACTCGACCGCGCAGATCCGCAACGTCGCTCTCGTCGGCCACGGTGGCTCCGGCAAGACGAGCCTGGCCGAGGCGCTGCTCCACCGCGCGGGTGTCATCAGCCGCATGGGGCGGGTCGAGGACGGCACGACGACCTGCGACTTCGACCCCGAGGAACGCCAGCGCGGCCTGTCGCTCCAGCTGGCGGTGGCACCGTTCGAGTGGCACGACCACAAGGTCAACCTGATCGACACGCCGGGCTACGCCGACTTCGTGGGCGAGGTGGCCGCGGCGCTGCGGGTGGCCGACCTGGCGGTGTTCGTGGTGAGCGCCGTCGAGGGCGTGGAGGTGCAGACCGAGGTGGTGTGGCGCATCGCCGCCGAGCTGGGCCTGCCCCGGATGGTGTTCGTCAACAAGCTCGACCGGGAGCGCGCCAGCTTCGACCGCACGCTGGCCCAGCTGCGGGACCGACTGGGCGCCGGCATCGCCCCGCTGGAGCTGCCGATCGGCGAGGAGGCCGGCTTCCGGGGCATCGCCGACCTGCTCACCGACCGGGCGCACCTCTACGAGAACGGCATCCCCACCGAGGCCGACATCCCCGACGAGATGGAGCAGCTCGAGCACGAGGTCCACGAAAGCCTGGTCGAGGGCATCGTGGTGGCCGACGACGACCTGCTGGAGCGCTACCTCGAGGGCGACGTGCCCAGCGTCGCCGAGCTGGAGCACACCCTCCACGACGGCATCGCCGCCGCCACCGTGTTCCCCGTGATCGTCGGCTCGGCCACGGCGGAGATCGGCATCGACCGCCTGGCCGACTTCCTGGTGGAGATCGGCCCCTCCCCCCTCGACCGGCCCGTCACGGTCAGCGCCGGCGACACCGAGGTCGAGGTGCAGCCCGACGCCAACGGCAACCCCCTGGCCTTCGTGTTCAAGACCGTCGCCGACGCCTACGTCGGCCAGATCAGCCTGTTCCGGGTGCTCTCCGGCACCATCGAGCCCGACGACCACCTGCTCAACACCCGCAGCAGCAACGACGAGCGCCTCCACGGCCTGCTCTGCGTGCGGGGCAAGGAGCAGGAGCCGGCGAAGCGCCTGGTCGCCGGCGACATCGGGGCGGTCGCCAAGCTGAGCGCCACCGCCACCGGCGACACCCTGTCGCCCAAGAACATGCCGGTCTCGGTGCCATCGATCGTGGCGCCGCGGCCCACCCTCGCGGTCGCCGTCGTCCCCCGGACCCAGGCCGACGAGGACCGGCTGGTCCCTGCCCTCCACCGCCTGCAGGACGAGGACCCGGCGCTGGTGGTGGAGCGCAACGACGAGACCCACCAGACGCTGCTGTGGGGCACCGGCGAGACGCACCTGCAGATCACGATGGAGAAGCTGGGCCGCAAGTTCGGCGCCAACGTCGACACCGAGGACGTGCGGGTCGCCTACCGGGAGACCGTCACCGATGCGGCGAACGGCGTCGAGGGCAAGCACAAGAAGCAGACCGGCGGCCACGGCCAGTTCGGCGTGTGCGTGATCGACCTCGAGCCGCTCCCCCGGGGCGAGGGCTTCCAGTTCGAGAACAAGGTGGTGGGCGGCGCCATCTCCCGGGGCTACATCCCGGCGGTGCAGAAGGGCATCGAGGAGGCCATGGGCGCCGGGGGCGTGAACGGCTACCCGGTGGTCGACCTGAGGGTGACGCTCACCGACGGCAAGGAGCACTCGGTCGACAGCTCCGAGATGGCGTTCAGGGTGGCCGGGCGGCTGGCGTTCCGGGCCGCCATGGCGCAGGCGTCGCCGGTGGTCCTGGAGCCGATCAGCCGCCTGGAGGTCACCGCGCCGCTCGACCAGCAGGGCGACGTGATGGGCGACCTCAACTCCCGCCGGGGCCGGGTGCAGGGCAGCGAGGCCGACGGCAGCGGCGAGGGCACCGTCGTCGCCCTGGTGCCGACGTCGGAGATCCAGCGCTACGCCATCGACCTGCGGTCGCTCACGGGTGGCCGGGGCCGCTTCCGCGCCGACCACGACCACTACGACGTCCTCCCCGCCAACCTGGTCGACGCGGTGCGCCGCGAGGTCCAGCACACGGACTAGCGGCGGCTCAAGTCGGCTCGACGAACACGGCCAGGGGCAGGCCCAGCTGCTGCATCTCCGCCAGCGCCGCCCCCGCCTCGGGCGACAGGCCCGGCTGCTGCCCGGCGAGGAACAGGCTCACGTCGAGCACGCCCGGGTCGACCCCGGCGGCGGCCATCTCGGCCTCGACCAGCTCCCGCAGCTCGGCGAAGCGGGCCTGCTCGGCCCGGGTGCGCGGCTCGAAGTACGACAGCTCGACCGCGCCCTGCCGGTGCCGGAACTCCTCGATGGGCGGCCCGACCACCAGCGTCACCGTGGCCGTGGCGGCGGCGTCCCCCGGCGACAGCACGCGATGGTCCCGGGCACCGGTGGCGAACGCCGGGGTCACGTAGGCGTCGAGGCCCACCCGCTCCAGCTCCGACAGCAGCGACCAGCCCTGGTCGCCGATGGCGACGGGGTCGACCCACTGCACCAGGTAGCGACCGTCGGGGCCGCCGCCGGGAGCGCCGTCGCGCCGCAGCGTCTCCACCGCGGCCGGCGCGACGCCGCGGATGCCCTCGGTGAGGCTCGCCACCGGCTCCTCCCGGTAGGCAGCCGACCAGGTGGAGGACCCGACCACCAGCACCAGCCCCACGGCCAGCACCGCCGGCCCCCGCCGGCGCCAGCCCTCCGGCAGCTCGCCGGCGGCGTCGACCGACACCGCGAGACCCCACACCGTCGCCACCGCCAGGAGCGCGGCCGTCCCCCAACCCCAGAGGTGCAGGTAGAACCACGGCACCCCGGAGATCCGGGTCAGCGACAGCAGCCCGACCACCAGCGAGACCGCCAGGACCAGGTCCAGCCGCAGGAGCGACTCGTCGCGCCGGCGCCAGGCCAGAACCACCGACGCCGCCCAGGCCAGCAGCAACGCCACCGCCCGCAGCGTCGCCCCCGGCCCGCCGTGCGCCTCGCCGGTGACGAACCCCCACGGATCGAGGCGCGAGAACCAGATCTCCAGGCCGTCCCGCAGGCCGATCGGTGGGGTGAGCGGGTCGCGGAACCCCTCGACGACGACCGTCAGGTTGCCGGTGCCGCTCCGGAGCTCCTCGACGAGCGCCGGCGCCCACAGCAGCAGCGCGAGCCCCGCCGACCCCGCCAGCCACACGCCCGCCCGCCGTACCTGCGCCGGCTCTCCCCGCTCCTGCCAGGCCCGCCCGACCACCGACGCCACCGCCAACCCACCCAGCACGCCCACCATCACCACGTACGAGATGTGGGTCTGGGCGCAGAACGACCCGGCGAACACCGCCACCGGCAGCCACGGCAGGTCGTCGTCGAGCACCGACCACACGGCGAGCAGGAACACCACCCACCACAGCACCGGCATGAACGGGTTCCAGGCGTGGGTCATGATCTCGGGGCCGAAGGCCCGCATCGCGACCGCCAGCGCCGCGGCCACACCGAGGCAGGCCCACAGCCCACCGCGGCGCCGGGCGATCACCAGGGCGACACCCACGGCGACGGCGTTCAGCACCGCCACCCCGACCTCCATGCCCCAGGCCGTGGAGCCGAGGAGCCGGTAGGTCGGGGCCAGTGCGTAGAAGCTGAGGGCGCCGGGGTGGCTCCCCTGCAGGCCGAAGCCGCCGAGCCGTCCGGGCAGGCCGACCAGCGGCGGGTGGGCGAGGCCGACGTCCCGGACCCGCATCTCGGTCATCGCCAGGTCGTAGAGCGGGTACCACCGGGGGCTGTGGGCCACGCCGGCCGCCACCGCCAGCGGGATGGACAGCAGCGCCGTGAGGCCGACCACCACCGTGAGGGAGCTGTTCGGCCGCGTCACCAGCGGGTGAACGTAGCCCACCGGTCACCCGCGCTACGGGGGCGTCAGCTCGGGACGTTCGCCTCCACGGCGGCGACGACCTCGTCGCTGAGCGGCTCGGTCTGCGGGGCGAAGCGGGCGACGACCTTGCCGCCGGGTGCCACCAGGAACTTCTCGAAGTTCCAGCGGATGTCGCCGGTGTGGCCCTCGGCGTCGGGCACGTCGACCAGCTGCTGGTAGAGCGAGTGGCGGCCCTCGCCGTTGACCTCCACCTTCTCGGTCATGGGGAAGGTGACGCCGTAGGTGGTGCTGCAGAACTCGGCGATCTCCTCGGCCGTGCCCGGCTCCTGGCCCATGAACTGGTTGCAGGGCACGCCCAGCACCGTGAAGCCGTGGTCCTTGAAGCGCTCGTGCAGCTCCTCCAGTCCCGTGTACTGCGGGGTGAGCCCGCAGCGGGAGGCCACGTTGACGACGAGGACGGCCTCGCCCTCGAAGCCGTGGAGGTCCAGGTCGGACCCGTTGAGGGCGTGGATGGGGGTGTCGTACAAGCTCTCGTCTGCCATGACGTCGCACGCTACCGGCGCCATCGCGCTAGAAACCCGGCATGGACATGTCGAAGCTGGCGCCGGCGGACGCTGTGGTGGCGTTGCGCAGCTTGGAACGACGGTACCGGGCCCTCTTCACGGGTCTCGGCGACGACGAGTCGCCCGACGAGGTGGCGCACCGGAAGGCGAGCAACGGGTGGACCGGGGTCGAGCACGTGGTGGCGGCCGCGTGGGCGATCGCCGCCTGTGACCGGGCGCTGCAGCGGGTGCTCCGCGAGGACACCCCGCACCTCGACCCGAGCGACGTCGACCCGGCGCTGCGCGACCGCCCCGGCTCGCCCACCGGCCCGGTGCACGAGCGCCTGGCCGAGCTCGGGCTGGAGGCCAACGCACTGGCCGACCGCGTCGACGGCGTCGCCGCCAAGGACTGGGAGCGCCTCGGCCTCCTCGACGACAGCAGCGCCCGCCGCGTGAGCGCCCTCGACATCGTCCGCAGCGCGGTCGACGCCGGCGTCACCCACCTTCGGGCCGCCGAGCTGACACTGAACGAGGTCCGGGCCTAGCGCCACGACCGAAACCTCGACAGAGGTGGCGCCATAGCGACGCGCTCTGTCGAGGTTTCGCCGGGCTACAGGGGCTACAGCAGCGGGCCGCCGGCGGCGGCGTTGCGGTGGGCGACCGTGGCCGTCATGAGATCGGCGCGGACGGGCGCCCACCACTCGAAGTCGACGCACGGGACCCAGCGGCCGCGCTGGTCCTTCACCTCGAGGCGCACCGTGTAGGCCTGACCCGGGTCGGGGCGCCACTCCGGCGGCACCTGGCCGAACTCGGCGAACACCTGCACGGCGTCACGGCCCTTCACGGCGAAGGGGGCGGCGGCGTCGAGGAAGTCGTCCATCGAGGGCGACACCTTCTTGCGGACGCTCGACCAGTGGAACTCGTGCACCCGGTCGACGATCAGGCGCAGGTCGGCGACGACGATCGGCACCGCACCCGTGTTGAGCAGCACGAAGGGGAAGCGCAGCCGCAACGTGGGGCCGGGCGGTGTCGCGTAGGTGTCCGGCGCCGCGGTGGTGATCCGCCCCCGACGGAGGAAGACCCACCAGAAGGCGGCGATCGTGAACACCAGCGCGAACAGCGGAATCAACGTCATCGGGCCCCAAACGTAGGCGTTTTCCGCAGGTTGCCGGACCGGCCTTCGCCGGGTTAGGACGCAGCCTCGGCGTCGAGGTCCGACCAATCCTCGGGGTTGTCCTCCACGAAGTGCTCGACGATGGCGCCGTCGACGCCGTCGACCAGCACCAGGCCCCGCTTCTCGGGCGGCGCCTCGGCGGAGTACAGGAGGATGCGCCAGGTCGGGCGGCTCAGCAGCCCGCGCCAGCCGAGCTGGGCCGACGCGTGGCCCACCGGGAAGCCGACCTCGCGGCTGGCGGCCACCAGGGCGTCGCGCTCGTCGACGCGGAGGTTCCAGCCCGCCACCAGGTGGTAGAGGCCGAACGCCGCCAGCAGCGCGGCGGCGTAGAGGAAGCCGTCGTTGACATAGGGCGAGTCGACCGTGGCCCACACGGCGACCGCCGCCGCGGCGACGATCAGGTAGAGGTAGCCCGGGATCCGCCGACGGTTGTTGTCGGGGAACATGTACGGGCCGACGTAGCCGGCCGCGTCGAGGTCCTCCGGGAGCTCGTCGACGACCTCGTCGTCGCTCGGGACCGTCTCCTCCGACACCTCGGGCACCTCAGGCACCGTGCGAGGGTAGCCAGGCCGTCACGGAGCGGGCGACTCGGGAGCGGGTGCCTCGACCTCGGCGGCCGACGGCGTGCGCGGGCCGTAGATCTGCAGGTAGGTGATGCCGCGGATCGACTTGTCGGCCACCACCTCGCGGCCCTCGGTACGGCGGGCGGTCAGCCCCGGCTGGCCCTGCCGGGCACTCACGTACACCACCACGTAGTCGGGCTCCTCCCCCACCACCGGCAGCCGCCCGCAGCGCTCCTGCGACACCAGCGCCCAGTAGCCGTCGACGGTGACGTCGTCACAGCTGCCGCCGCCCATCTCGACCACCTCGGCGATCAGCCCTCCGGCCTGCTCCACGCCCTCGCCCCAGCCCACCCGGAGCGTCTCGGTGGCCTGGCCCGACCCGCCCAGCGCCGGGTTGAAGTAGGCCAGCCCCCACGGGGACACCAGGAACGCGTGCGCCCCCAGCAGCGCCGCGGCACCGCCCGCGACCCAGCGCAGGAGATCCGGCCGGTCACCCGCGGCGAAGGCGTCGACCACCCCCGCCAGCACCACGCCGACCACCACCGCCACCAGCAGCACCAGCATCAGGCCGTAGCGGTCGAACTGGCGGGCCGAGATGCTCAGCCACGCCAGCGGCGGGACGGCCATCAGCGTCACGGCCAGCGCGAACCCGCGGGTGGCCGGCTGCAGCCACACCGCCAGCAGCGACACGACGCCGGTGACCATGAGCCACGGCGTCATCCGGAACGGCAGGGCGACCAGGTAGAAGGTCGGGCCGGGCGTCAGCACCGAGTCGCCCAGGAAGAACTGGCGCTGCCCGCCGGCGTCGCTGCCCAGGGCCGCCTTGGCCAGCAGCCGCAGCTGCCCCATTGGGTCGCCCCACAGGGCCGGGTTGCCCAGCACGAACAGCACGCCGGCGGCCAGGCCGGCGAAGATCAGCACCCGGAACAGCGGCCGCCACCCCGAGCCCACGCCCCGGCGCCCGAGGGCCCGCCAGGTCGCCCACAGGACCATCAGGCCCAGCGGCGGGACGAGCAGCAGCACCGCCGTCGCCTTGGTGAGCACCGCGGCCACCAGGAGGGCGCCCGCGAGTGCGCCCGTGCGCCGCTGGCCCGCCCACTGCGTCACGTTGGGGAGGCCCAGCGCCAGCGCCGCCGCCACCAGGGCGGCCAGGCCCAGCAGGGCGAGCAGCTCGTCGGTGTGCAGCACGGCGCCGTGGGCGACGAGGAACGGCTCGGTGGCGATCAGCACCCCGGCCACGCCGGCGGCGAGGCGCCCGACCCACGCCACCAGCAGCAGCACCACCACGGCCAGCAGCAGGCTGGTGAACAGGGCCATCGTCAGCTGGGCGACGTCGAGGCCGCTGCGCGTGTAGGTGAAGCCGCTGGCCCCGCCCCGCGACGCCGGGTCGGTCGAGTCCCACAGGCCGAAGCTGGCGCCCGCGGCCCAGATCCCCCGCCCGATCGTGCCCACCCACATGGTGGTGATGCCGGGCAGCGAGTCGCCCTGGCCCTGGGCGGAGGCGGCCGTGCCCTTGAAGTCGAACGACGACAGCGCACCCCAGAAGCGCGACGACCGCATCATCCAGCCGCGCTCGTCGGCGGTCTCGAAGCTGGCCAGCGCCGTGTAGGCCCGCAGGCCGAACGACAGCAGCGCCACCCCGAGCGTCAGCCACAGGGTGGTGCGGGGCGCTCGCTCGGGCCGCTCCCGCTCGGGCGGCGGGCGCTCGTCACGGGCCTGGCGGGCGGCCTGGCGGCTCTCGCGGCGGCGCCGCAGGTAGCTGCCGGCCTCGTCGTCCCAGACGCCGTCGCCGTAGCCGCCCGCGTCGGTCTGCGGCCCGGCGGGCCACTGGGTCGGCGGCTGCGGTTGCCGCTGGCGTCGAGCCGGACCCGGCGGCGGGCCAGGAGGACCGGGAGGACCTGGTGGTGGTCCCGGACGTCGGCCCGGAGCTCCCGGTGGCACCCCCGGCGTCGGTGGCGGTGGGGGCTGCGGCCACTCCCACCCGTCGGACGTCACGCGACCGGCCACGCTTCCCGCACCTTGCGCCACGTGGCGGGCAGCGCCTCGGGCAGGACACGGGTCTCGGCGATCGACGTCATGAAGTTGGAGTCGGCCATCCACCGGGGCAGCACGTGGACGTGCAGGTGCGAGGGCACCCCCGCCCCCGCGGCCTCCCCGAGGTTGATCCCGACGTTCACGCCCTGCGCACCGTAGGCGGTCTTCACCGCCCGCACCCCAGCGCGGACCCCGGCCCACAGCTCGGCGGCCTCGCTCTCGGTGAGGTCCTCCAGCTCGGCGACCTCGCGGTAGGGCATCACCAGCAGGTGTCCGCTGGTGTAGGGGTAGGCGTTGAGGATGGCGAACACCTCACGCCCCCGCCACACGATGTAGGCCTCCTCGTCGGGCAGGCCCGCGTCGAGGATGCGGCGGAACACCGAGCCCGTGCCCGCGATCTCACCGTTGCCGGCCGCCGCCACGTAGGCCGTCCGCCAGCCGGCCCACATGCGGTCGAGGGTCACCTGCGGGCCGCGATCTCGGCGCGGAGCCGCTCGACGAACGTGTCGACGGGCAGATCGCGCTCGACCGCGCCTCCCCGCGGGTTGTCGCCGACGGTGGAGCCGGCGACGTCGTCGTCGCCCACCACCAGCACGTGGGGGATCTTCTCCAGCTTGGCCTTGCGGATCCGCCCGCCCAGCGGCTCGTCGGCCTCGACGGTGTCGGCCCGGAAGCCGTCGCCCTTGAGCCGCTCGACCAGCTTGCCGGCGTAGTCGTGGTGGTCGGAGCGCACCGGCAGCACCCGCACCTGCACCGGCGACAGCCAGGTGGGGAAGGCGCCGGCGTAGTGCTCGGTGAGCACGCCGAAGAACCGCTCGACCGACCCGAACAGCGCCCGGTGGATCACCCGCGGGCGATGCTTCTGGTTGTCGGGGCCGATGTACTCCAGGTCGAAGCGCTGCGGGAACTGGAAGTCGACCTGCAGGGTGGACATCTGCCAGCGGCGCTTGACGGCGTCGCGGATGTGCACGTCGATCTTCGGGGCGTAGAAGGCGCCCTCGCCCTCGGCCAGCACGTACGGCACGCCGGCCGACTCGATGGCGTACTTGAGCGCCGTCTCGGCCTCGTCCCAGTCGGCCGGGTCGCCCACGAACTTCTCGGGGCGGGTGGCCAGCTCGGCCTCGAAGTCCTCGAAGCCGAAGTCGCGCAGCAGGTCGATGACGAACTTCAGCAGGCTGGCCAGCTCGTCCTGCAGCTGCTCGGGGGTGCAGAAGATGTGGGAGTCGTCCTGGGTGAACCCGCGAGCCCGCATCAGGCCGTGCACCACGCCCGACTTCTCGTACCGGTACACCGTGCCGAACTCGAACAGCCGCAGCGGCAGCTCCCGGTACGACCGCAGGTGGTGGCGGTAGATCAGCATGTGGAACGGGCAGTTCATCGGCTTCGGGTAGTACCGGTCGCCGGTGTGGGCCTCCTCGCCGGGCTTCTCGTCGAGGTGCATCGGGGGGTACATGCCCTCCGAGTACCAGCCGAGGTGGCCGGAGATCTGGTACAGGCTCTCCTTGGCGATGTGCGGCGAGTAGACGAACTCGTAGCCCGCCTGCTCGTGGCGCTGCCGGGAGTAGTCCTCCATCAGCCGCCGGATGAGCCCGCCCTTGGGGTGGAAGACCACCAGGCCGGAGCCGATCTCCTCGGGGAAGCTGAACAGGTCGAGCTCGGCGCCCAGCTTGCGGTGGTCGCGCTTGGCGGCCTCCTCCAGCTGGTGGAGGTGGTCCTCGAGCGCCTGCTTCGACGCCCAGGCGGTGCCGTAGATGCGCTGGAGCTGGGGGTTGCGCTCGTCGCCCCGCCAGTAGGCCCCGGCCACCCGCATGAGCTTGAAGTGGCCCAGGTGCTTGCCGGTGTCGGGCACGTGCGGGCCGCGGCACAGGTCGACGAAGCCGTCGACGCCCTGGAACGGCGGGTGCTCCTTGGGCTTCGGCGGCGGGTTCTCGTAGGTGCGGACCTGGCCGGCGGCGCTGGTGCCCGACATCGGGTCGGTCGACGCGTTGTCGATGATCTCCAGCTTGAACGGGTGGTCCTTGAAGATGGCGCGGGCCGCCTCGGCGTCGATCTCGTCGCGCACGAACGGCTGGTGCTCCTTGATGAGCTCGCGCATGCGGGCCTCGATGCGCTCCAGGTCCTCGGTGCTGAAGGTGGCACCGCCGGGGAGCTGGAAGTCGTAGTAGAAGCCGTCCTCGACCGGCGGCCCGATGCCGAAGGTGGCCCCCGGGAACAGGTCGAGCACCGCCTGCGCCAGCACGTGGGCGGTGGAGTGGCGGATGGTGTAGAGGCCCTGGGCCGAGTCGGCGGTGACGATGGCGACGCGGTCGCCGTCGTGCAGCTCGGTGACGAGGTCGCGCTCCTCGCCGTTGACCTCGGCGATCACGGCGGCCTTGGCCAGCCGTGACCCGATCGAGGCCGCGAGATCCCCCGCCGTCGTGCCGACGGGCAGCTCTCGCTGGGAACCGTCGGGCAGCGTCACGTGGATCTCGGCCATGAGGGGCGAGATTACCGACCCGCCGGCACCCGCCCCGAACCCTTTGGTGGTCTTAGCGGATCCCGACGCGGGACCACGGGCCCCAGATCGCGAACGTCACGCCGCGGCTGGCCTGGATGTTGACGAAGAGTGTCCTGCCGTCGGGGCTGAACGTCGCCCCGGCGAACTCGTCGCCGAACCGCGGGGTGCCGGTGCTGCTCACCAGCCGGTTGAGGGCGAGGTTCCAGATCTTCCCCTGCGGCGTGAGCGCACGCAGGTAGTTGTCGCCGCTGCTGTCCTCGCACAGCACCAGCGTCCCTCCGGGGCTGGCGGTGACGTTGTCGGGCAGGTCGAGCACATCGGGCCCCGGCGACTCGTAGACGAGGCGCAGCCGCTGGCGGAGGGTGTCGTAGGCCCACACCTGGCCGCTGCCGTTGCCCCAGCCGCCGACCGGGTCGCTGGGGCCGGGCTCCGGCGTACCGCCGCCCTGGGTGGAGGTGAAGTACACGACGCCCCGGTCGTAGGTGGCGCCCTCGAGCCGGGAGAAGCGGGCCGCACCCTGGGCCCGCCCCTGGCTGCCCACGTGGTTCAGCGCGGTGTCGTTGGCGGTCGGAGCGGTCTGGCCGGGCGTGTAGGGGAAGCTCGGGTTGGGGTCGTCGATGTCGACCCACCGCACCCGGTAGGAGGCGCCCGGTGCCTGCGACGCCGCGAGGTCGGCGCCGGGCCGGCCGACGACGGCGAGCATCTGCAGGCGGCCCTGGTTGTCGATCCGCCGTGTCAGCAGCGGGTGGCGCTTCGGCTTGTACCGGTAGAAGCCCGAGGGGAAGCCGAAGTTGTCCTCGGTCATGTACAGCACCCCGTGCAGGGGGTCGACGGCGACGGCCTCGTGGAGGAAGCGTCCGGCCGCGGTGATGGGCTCCCGGTTCGACTCGCCGTGCGCCGGGACCTCGAAGACGAAGCCGTGCCGCTGGGTCAACGGCACGTTGGACACGCCGGTGAAGTCGGGCCCCACGTCGGGGCCGTTGACGGTCTCCTCGCAGGTGATCCAGCTGCCCCAGGGCATCGGCCCGCCGCTGCAGTTCATCTGCGTGCCGTTGAGGCTGGTGCGGGCCGACACGACCTCGCCGTGGCGGGTGACCTCGACGGTGGTGGTGCCGCCCTGGGCCATCGGGTCGTAGGCCTTGCCGGCGTCGCCGAACGCCGGTCCCGGGGCGTTCACCTCGTGGTTGCGGACGAGCACCACGTTGCCGTGCGGTCCCCGGAACGCCGCCATCCCGTCGTGGCGGCCCGGGAGGACCGTGCCGTCGTCGAGCACGACCGGCGACTCGGTGTCGTGGAACGAGCGGTACGCGAACCCCGGTGGCAGCCACAGGCGCACGATGCCGTCGCGCTCGTCCGGCAACGGGCCCAGCGTCGGCTGCGGCGTCGCGGCCGCCGGGCCGGCGAGGAACCCCGCGAAGCCTCCGAGGGTCGCGGCCGTGGCGGTTCCCGCCGCCGCGCTCGCCAGGAACGTCCGCCGGTCGAGTCCACCCATGTTCACCCTCCCTTTGCCTGTCAGCCAACCACAGTCTCGCGCCGGAGCCCACCGGGCGGTCGGACGACGGACGTGCGAGCATGTCGTCTGCTGTCGGGGGGAGGCGCCCATGCACACGCAGGTCACGGACGACCAGGTCGCGCGGTACCGGGAGGACGGCTTCCTGGTGATCGACAAGCTGCTCGACGACCACGAGCTCGACGAGTGGCGCGCGGCGTTCGACGAGGCCGTGGTGGAGCGGGCCGACCTGCGGGTCCCCCACCGCCGCGACCGACCCGAGCTGCTGGCGAAGCTCGAGCCGGAGCAGCGGGCCGGCTACGAGTACTACAACCGGGTGTTCACGCAGCGGCTCTTCCTCTGGAAGTCCAGCGACCGGATGCGGCAGCTGGTGTTCGACGTCGAGCTGGCCCGGCTGGGCGCCGAACTGGAGGGCGTCGACGCCGTGCGCATCTGGCAGGACCAGGCGCTGGTGAAGGAGCCGTGGGGGCATCCGACGGCGTTCCACATCGACGGGCCGATCTTCGCCTTCGACAGCTCGCACTGCGTCTCGTTCTGGGTGGCGCTCGACGACGCCACGCCGAACAACGGCTGCCTCGCCTACCTGCCGGGCACCCACAAGGAGCAGAGCATGCGCAACGCCCACATCGGCAGCGACCTGGGCGGGCTGTTCGAGGCGAACCCGTCGTGGGCGGGTGTCGACCCCGTCTTCTGCCCGCTGCCGGCCGGCGGCGCCGTGGCCCACAACGGGTTCATCGCCCACGGCGCCGGGGCCAACATGACCCACGGGCGCCGCCGGGCGATGTCGATCGTGTACATGGCCGACGGGACGACGCTCGACCGGTCGGATGCCACGAGCTGGCCCGGGGCGTGGACCTGGACCCGGGAGGAGCAGGCCGCCTACCAGCCGGGCGACCGGCTCGACCACGACGACCAGTTCCCCCTCGTGTGGTCCCGGTCCGGGGCCGCGTCGTGAGCTCCCCGGCGCCCGTCCCGATCCTGTTCGACACCGACCTGGGGACCGACTGCGACGACGCGATCGCCCTGGCGTTCCTGGCGCGCGACCCGCGGTGCCGGCTGCTGGGCGTCACCACCGTCAACGGCAACGTCCGGCGGCGGGCCGCCCTGGCCCAGGGGCTGCTCGACCTGATGGGGCGGGGCGACGTGCCCGTCGGCCTGGGGGCCGCCGATCCGCTGGGCGAGGCGTCGTCGACGATGCCCGTCGGCATCGTCGCCCGGGAGCCGCTGGGCAAGGTGGCCGACGACGCCCCCTCCGCCGAGGACGTGATGGTGGAGGTGCTGCGGGGTGCCACCGACCCGGTGCACGTCTGCGGGGTCGGCGCCTTCACCAACGTGGCCACCGTGCTGACCGCCCACCCGGAGCTGCACGAGGCGGTGGCGGCCGTGCACCTGATGGGCGGCTGCCTGGGGCCCTACGGCCTGATCCCCGGCGGGCCCCTCCTGCCGGCGATCCCGGACTTCAACCTCAACGGCGACCCGCTGGCCGCCGCGGTGTGCCTGGGACTGCCGCTGCCGTTGCGGCTGGTGCCGCAGGACGTCACCAACGTGTTGGTGCTCGGTGAGGACGACCGGGCGGCGATCGCGGCGGCCGGCGACCTCGGCGCCGCGCTCGACGAGCAGATGGAGGGCTGGGTGTCGTTCCTGCGCAGCCGCTCGGACGACCCCGACGTCGCCCACGTCCGCCTCCACGACCCGCTCGCGGTGGTCGGCGTCGTCGCCCCGGACGTCGAGACGCGGGCGACGCTGGGCCTCTCCGTCCACGGCATGCCCGGGAACGCCCTGCTGGCGAAGTCGTCGACCGGCCGCCCCACGTCGGTCGTCCGTGCCGCCGACGCCGCCGCCGTCGCCTACGAGCTGGTCACGACCATCGCCGGTCAGCCGCAGCCGACGGCGTAGATCTGCACGTAGCCGTCGTAGCTCTCCACCTCGGTGAACACGAAGGTGCCGTCGCGGGTGGAGGGGGTGCCGGCGACGCCGCGGGCGTCGAGGTCCCACACGAGGCGGTCGCGGTCGGGGTCGAGGTCGCACGGCCCGGTCTCGACGTCGATCTCGGAGAGGTCCCGGAGGTCGGTGCGCGCCATGAGGCTCACCGCCGGCGCCGACCACCAGCCGTCGCCGTACCAGCGGAGGTCCTGGTGCTCACGGATGTAGGTCGCCGCGTCCTCGTCGGCTTCGAGCCACGGTTGCTCGCCGTCGACCAGGTCGCGGGTGTTGTCGTCGACCCGCGCCCAGCCGTAGGGCACGGCCGCGACGACCACCGCCGCCAACCCGAGCGCGGCGACGATGCCTACCGCGCGCTGCCGGGCGCGCACGGTCTCCACCAGCCCCGGGACCATGAACAGGTAGAGGACGTGGAGGGCGAACAGGCCGGGCAGCATCCGCCGCACCCAGAGCTTGCTCTCGGGCAGGAAGCACAGCCACCAGGCGATGTAGAGGCCCGCCAGGCCGGCCAGCATCACGAGCACGGCCAGGTGCGGGTCGCTCAAGGTGGGGCCCAGTCCGTCGGCGCGCCACCGGGCGACGACGAGGAGGCCGACCCAGGCGAGCGGCAGGAACAGGACCACGGCAAGCAGCGGCGCCGGGAAGTCGACCTGGCGGGACAGCTCCTGGAGGTGGTCACCGAAGGTGCTGAACAGGCTGCCGCCGGTGTCCTCGAGGCCGGACTGGTCGGCGGCGGCGCTGCGCTCGACGTTCCACCAGGCGCGGTACTCGCCCAGCGACCCGAGGCTCACGAGCTTGTGGAGCTCACGGACCGCCGGCACCAGCGCGACCCCGGCCGTCGCCAGCACCACCTGCACCCGGGTCCGCCGCGTCGGCACGGTGAGGAGCACGGCGGCGACCCCGACCGCCAGCGCCGCGGCGGCACCGACCGCGAACGTCTTGGTGGCCAGCGCGGCGCCGAACGCCACCGACGCCCCGAGCACCCACAGGGGCGCCCGCTCGATCGAGCGCAGGGCCGCGGCGATCGCCAGCACGGCGAGGAACAGGAAGAACGTGGTGGGCACCTCGCCCAGGCCGCCCAGGGCGTACACCCCGATCGACGGCACGCCCAGCAATACCACCACCGGCCCCGCCGCCCGGAGCCACCGTGGTCGGGCGCGGAGGAGCAGCGCCACGGTCACCGCGAAGCCGGCGACGAACAGGAGGTTGGCGGCCTGGTAGCCGAGCTGGTCGTGGCCCAGGAGGGCGATCCCCATTGCCGCCGCGTAGATGTACGGCCCGTTGGTCTGCACCTCGTGGGGGAACTCCTCGACGTCCCCGTAGTTGCGGGTGTAGCCGTCGCCGTCGGCCAGGCGGGCCGCGACCTGGAGGTTCATGGCGCCGTCGAAGTTGACGGGTGCCTGGAGCGCCCGCCAGCCGAACAGCAGCAGCGGCACGAGCACGGCGACCGCCAGGACCACCGCTCCCGTCCTCCGGGAGGGGGTCGACGTGCCCTCGCCCGGCTCGCGCAGGTCGACGATGACGTCGACGTCGTCCGCGGCCGTTGCCCTCATCGCCCCTGCCCTCATCGCCCCTGCCCTCATCGTGCCTGCCCGCCCGCGCCCGGTCACACCGCCCGGGGCAGCACCTCCGCGGACGAGCGGGCGATCGGGACCTCGGCCTCGGGGTCGGAGCGACGCTTGGTGGCGTACTCGTCGACGTAGTCCTGGCCCGACAGCGCCCGGATCTCGTACATCAGCTCGTCGGTGATCTGGCGCAGCGCCAGCCGGTGGTCGCCGTGCCCCTGGTAGTGGTCGACCCGGATCGGCCGGCCGATGCGGACGGCGGCGGGGGCGAAGAGCCGGGGGAACCTGGCCTCCGGCGGCATGATCCGCCGGGTGCCCACGAGGCCGACGGGCACCAGCGGTGCCCCGGTGCGCAGCGCCAGCCGGGCGGGGCCGGTGTGGCCCTTGTGGAGGCGGCCGTCACGGCTGCGGGTGCCCTCGGGGTAGATGCCGAACAGCTCGCCCTGGTCGAGCAGCCCGGCGGCCATGTCGAGCGCCCGCTCGCCGCCCCTCCCGCCCGACCGGTCGATCGGGATCATGCCGAGCGCCGGGAACAGGGTGCGGGTCTTCCAGTTGTCGAGGTACTCGGCCTTGCCGACGAACGTGATCCGCCGCGGCAGCGCCGACGGGAGGATGAACGAGTCGAGCACCGAGGTGTGGTTGGGGCAGAGGATGGCGGGCCCGTCGTCGGGCAGGTGGTCGAGCCCCTCGGTCCTGATGCGCCACGCGAACCGGGCCGTCGGCGCCACCACGAGGCGCGCGGCGGGGTACAACCACCCGAACTCCCGCCGTTCCTCCTGGTCTGCCACTCCCCGATTCTGCCTCACTCTCCGCGCTCCCGCGGCGGGGCCGCCCCACGAGCCAGCAGCAGGTCCACGATCGCCCGGTCACCGCGTGCCGTGGCGGCGAGCATCGGTGAGAACGTCCCGTCGGCGGCGAGGTTCGGATCGGCCCCGGCATCGAGGAGCACCACGGCGATCTCGAGGTGCCCTCCCCAGGCGGCACCCACCAGCGGTGGCACGTTGTCGACCGTGTCGCCCCGCGGTGCCGGCAGCGACGTCGGGACGCTCGTCGGCACCTGTCCCTGGGCGAGCAGGACGTAGGCCGCCGACACCTCGCCGCCGTGGTCGGGGCCGGCGCCCCGGTCGAGCAGCAGCGACACCAGCTCCGTCTGACCGCTCCAGGCGGCGTAGAGGAGCGGGCTCGGTCCCTCGGGCCCGCCGTCGGGATCGACGCCCCGGTCGAGCAGCAGCTCCGCCACCGCCGTCCGCCCCGGGTCGGCAACGGGCGGCTCGAACGTCATCAGGAGCCCGGCCTGTCCCCGCACCGCCGCGTCCAGGGCGTCGGGGCCCGGCCGGGCCCCTGAGGCGAGGAGCAGGCGAACGGTCGACTGGCGGCCCGCCGCGGCCGCGCACGACAGTGGGGTCCTGCCACCGACGTCGAGGTTCGGATCGGCGCCGTCGTCCAGCTGAGCGGCAAGGGCCTCCCGGTCGCCCGCCGCGGCAGCCGCGATCATCTCCTGGGACGACTCCCGGCAGCGATCGCCCAGGTCGATGCCGAGGTCGAGGCGGCTGACGGTGACGATGCAGGCGCCGAGCAGCACGCCGAGCCCGGCGACGACGACGGCCCCGATCCGCGACCGGCGATGGCCCCTCTCCCCCACGTCCCGACCCTATGCCGGGCCGACCCGCTACCGGCGTCGGCTAGAGCGTCACGCCGAGGAGGGCCGCGGACGCCGCTGCGCCCTTGCCGGCAGCGACGACCTCGTCGATCGCGGCGACCGCAGCGGGGGTGTCGAGGTCGTCGTCGAGGGCCGCGCGCACCTCGTCGAGCGCACCGTCGCCGTCGCCGGCGGCCTCCCAGCGGCGCAGGCGCTCGAAGGCCTCGGCCATCAGGTCCTCACGCCACTCCCAGCTGTGCCGGTAGTGGTGCTGCAGGATCGCCAGGCGGATCGCCCGGGGGTCCCACTCCTTGCGCAGCTCCGACACGAACACCAGGTTGCCCAGCGACTTCGACATCTTCTCGCCGTCCATCCGCACCATCGCCTGGTGCATCCAGTGGCGCACGAACGGCTCCCCCGTCGCCGCCTCCGACTGGGCGGCCTCGCACTCG
The DNA here is from genome assembly GCA_035316325.1 of Acidimicrobiales bacterium. Lineage (NCBI taxonomy): Bacteria > Bacillati > Actinomycetota > Acidimicrobiia > Acidimicrobiales > Acidimicrobiales bacterium. The sequence continues at coordinate 42,711 of DATHJB010000036.1, read as the reverse complement.
TGGTGCGGGAAGATCAGGTCGGTCCCGCCGCCGTGCAGGTCGATGGTGGTGCCCAGCTCCCGCAGCGCCAGCGCCGAGCACTCGATGTGCCAGCCGGGACGTCCCGGTCCCCACAGCGACTCCCAGGCCGGCTCGTCCTCGGCCGACGGCTGCCAGAGCACGAAGTCGAGCGGGTCGTCCTTGTCGGGGTCGTCGGGGTTGCCGCCCCGCTCGGCCGCCAGCACCACCATCTCCTCCCGGGAGAGGTGGCTCAGGTTCCCGAACCGCTCGCACTTGGACACGTCGAAGTAGACGGCGCCTCCGGACGTGTAGGCGAAGCCCCGGTCGAGCACCATGCCGATGAAGCCCCGGATGTCGGCGATCGCCGAGGTCGCCCGCGGCTCGCTCCACGACGGCAGCACGTCGAGCGCCCGCATGTCGTCGTCGAAGCGGGCGGTCTCCGCCGCGGCCAGGTCGAGGTAGTGGACGCCCAGCTGCCGCGCCTTGCGGAGCATGTCGTCGTCGACGTCGGTCACGTTGCGGACGCAGCGGGTCTCGTGGCCGATGTCGCGCAGCCGCCGCTGCAGCACGTCGTAGGTCAGGTAGACGGCGGCGTGCCCCAGGTGGGTGGCGTCGTACGGCGTGATGCCGCACGTGTACATGGTGACGACCGGCCCGGGCTCGAACGGGACCACCTCGCGGCGGGCGGTGTCGTACAGCCGCATGGCGGCCACTACTTGGCGGACTTGGCGGGAGGGGCCTTGGGCGCGGCGGCCGCCTCGGAAGCGGCCGGGGCCGGAGCCGGCACGACCCGCTTCTGCTCCGGCACGCCCGTGAACTTCACCGCCACACGGGTCTTGTAGTGCATGTTCAGCTGCAGCAGCACGGCGGTGAACGACTCGATCGGCGTCGCCATGGCCAGCTCGCCGGCGTCGAGGGGTCGCATGTTGGGGATCTTGGCGACGATCTCGCTGGTGATCTCCCCGGCGCGGGGGTGGTCGGAGCAGATCAGCACGTCGCTCTCGATCGGCTCGTTGAGGTCGCCCAGCTCCTTTGCCGGCACGTGGTGCAGGGCCGCGGCCACCATGCAGTCAGGCACGGCGGCCTGCACGCTCGCCGCCACCGACCCGCGGGGCGGGACCAGCGGCTGGAACTCCTTGCCGATGCGGGTGAGGGCGTTGGCCATCGAGATGACGACCTTGCCCCGCAGCTTGTCGCCGACCGAGTGCGCGGTCTGCGTGGCGCCGTCCCACGGCGTGGCCAGCACCACGAGGTCGGCGGCCGCCGCACCCGAGTTGTCGCCCGCCGAGATCGACAGCTTCCGGTCGCTCCAGCGGTCCAGCAGCGTGTCGACGGCCTCCATGGCCCGGTACTTCGACCGGGAGCCGACGACCACATCGAAGCCCACGGACGCCAGCCGAGCCGCGAGAGCACTGCCGGCCGGGCCCGTTCCACCCAGGATCCCAATGCGCACGGGCGACACCGTAGGGGCGCGCCCGTTCCGATACCAACCTGCTACTCGCCGTGGCCGCGACCTGGGCCTGTACCCGGCCCGTCACCGGGGACAGGCCGGGTTGACGGTCGGGAACGGGTTGGCGGCCGAGCCGCCGCCGGGGTGGATCTCGAAGTGCAGGTGCGGCGCGGTGCCGGCGGCGTTGCCGCTGTTGCCGACGTAGCCGATCACCGCGCCCTGGGGGACCCAGCCGACGCCGACGCTCTCGTACCCCGACAGGTGGGCGCCGTAGTACGTGTTGCCGTCGTCGCCGTAGAGGAACCAGGCGCTGCCGCCGAGGCTGACGGAGCGGTGCTCCACCCGACCGCTGACGGGAGCGACGGTCGGCGTCCCGTAGGCCGCCATCATGTCGGTCCCCTTGTGGCCCCGGCCGCCGGAGCGGGCGTAGCCCCAGCTGTCGACGAAGTTGAGGCCGCCGCCCTGCACCGGACAGAGGAACGGCGGGGGCGGCGGGGGGCGGCGGCGGAGGGGGAGGCGGCGGGGGCGGCGGCGGAGGAGGAGGTGGCGGCGGCGGAGGGGGTGCCGTCGTGGTCGTGGTGGGAGGAGCCGTGGTGGTGGTCGTGGGCGGCACCGTCGTGCCCGGCCTGGACGCCGACGCCGCCGCGATCGCGGCCGCCATCCCGGCCTTCGACGTCAGGAGGAAGAACGGCGACTGGGCCGCTTCGTCGGTCGACGAGACCTGTTTGGACCGCAGCTCGCGTTCCACCGCCCCGGGCGGAACCGTGGCCCCTGAGCTCGTTCCGATGATGTTGATCGCCCCAGCGAGAACCGCCGCCATGGCGAGTGGAATCAGCTTCACTCGGCGCATGGGGGCGAGACCTTATCTCGCTTTGATGACGAGTATTACAAATCCGTGTCGTTGACCACGCGGCTCCGGCGTCTGCGAACGCGCCGCTGCGGGTAGCTGTGGAAGTCGGCCTCAGGCGAGCTGCGAGCCCTCGACGAGCTCGATCAGACGGGGCCGCGAGCGGGTGATCTCGTCGGCCAGCAGCTTCTCCACGATGGGGCCCCCGAGCGCCCCGCCGTAGTGCAGCTGCATGCGCAAAAGGCTTGAGGGATGGGCGTTTTCGGGGTCGAGCGGGACGACGTCGGCCTGCAGCGCCCAGTCCGAGTGGTGGCGCCCGTCGTGCTCCACACGCTCGAAGCGGACGCTCAGCGGGGGCTGGTGGGTCACCCGCACCATGCGCAGCCGCTTCGACCGGGCGAACGGCCCCATCTGGCCCCGGAGGTCGACCGACCAGGCCGGCCCCCGATCGTCCGGGTGGGGCTCGGCCGGCACCGCGGTCGGCACGATGTCGAGCCAGTCCGGGTAGCGGACCAGGTCACCGACCCAGGTGAACAGTTCCTCCACCCCGCAGGGCGCCACGAGCTCGGCGGTCACATCCACGCAGCGATCGTCGCGCGCCCTCGGTGACCACCCCCAAACCGGGGGCTACCCGAGGGCGTCGGGTTGGACGGCGAGGAGGACGCCGTCCCTCACGCTCACGGTCGCTACCTGGGCCTCCAGCTCGTTGCTGACGCCGCGGCTGGTGCCGGGCAGGAGGTCCTCGTCGACGAGGGGGTAGAGCAGGCCGGTGGTGGTGATGCCCCGGGCGGGACCGCCGACGGGGAGCAGGCTGAGCAGGTCGCCGGGCTGTCCGTGGAGCTCCTGCTCGCCTCGGACGACGGTCAGGCGGGCCGCACCGAAGCGGGCCTCCATCGCAACGTGGCCGTAACGTTCGTGCGCCAGTTGCAACACACCGGCCACGACGTGGTCGAAGCGGCCGCCGGCGCCGCCGATCACCACCACCCGCTCGGGCGCCCGGGCGATGGCCCGGTCGAGGGCGAGCTCCAGGTCGGTCTGGTCCTTGGCGACAGGGTGGCGCTCGACCGTTATGCCGGCGGCCTCGGCGGCGACGAGGGCGTCCGGGTTCACCGAGTCGAGGTCGCCGACCACCAGGTCGACCCGCAGGCCCAGGCTCGGTGCGTAGTCGAGCCCGGAGTCGGCCGCGATCACGTAGGCATCGCCCGGCAGCCCGTCGGCGGCGTGGGGCGACGGCGGGTCGCCACCAGCGACCACGACCACGAGTTGGGAGGAGGAAGGAGCATCCGACGTGCCGACAGTGTGACAGCGAAGGCGTAGCCCTTCACCGCTCGGGGCCAGTCCGAGTGGTTGGTGGTGAATCGCCTACGCAACGGAGCAGACCGGCGTAGCCTGGGCCGCGGCGGCCCCGTCACCTCGATGCGGCGGGGCCGAGAGGGGGGCTCATGGACGGATTCTCGAAGCCCGCGCTGGTGGCTGCTGCGGTGGTGCTGGCTCTCGCGGCCACGGGCTGTTGGCCGGCGCCCGGTCAGGGGCCCGACCGCAGCGCCTACAACCCGTTCGAGACCGTGATCACGCCCGCCACGGTGCGGTCGCTGGCCCCGGTGTGGACCGCCACCATGGACGTCGACGGCGGTCGGGTCGGCCCGCCCGTGGTGTCCAACGCCGACGTCCACGTCAGCGACAGCACGATGATCCACACGTTCGACGCCGCCACCGGTGCGGAGCGGTGGCACTACCCGGAGACCCCGGTGGTCGCGGGGGCCGTCGGCGACCCGTTCGTCGACGGCGATCGCGTCCTGTTCACCGATGGCATCACGGTCGGGTTCGGGGGTGCGTGGGTGTCCGACACCGCGTGGTTGGACGCCCGCACCGGCGTCTTCCAGGAGGACGTGCCCAGCAACCGGGTGACCGGGCGGCGCGGCTCCTGGCTGGCCTCCTACTCGCGGGGCGGCAGTCCGGCATCCGGTATCTCCTTGTTCTCGCTCCAGGTGCAGGACCTGGCCGACCCGACGTTCGGGTGGAACCGCATCGTGCACTTCGGCTCGGCCCCGGCCCCCGCCCGTCCGGCCACGCTGGGCCGCGAGCGCCTGTACTACGCGGGCACTGCCACGACGTCCTACGTCCCCTTGGTCGACGTCGTCGGCGTCCGGGCCTTCCCGTTGACGCCGCCGGCGCCCTGCGCGCTACCGCCGGAGGGCATCGTCCTCAGCCCGATTCCCTGCCCGCTGTGGGCCACGCCGACCGCGGGCATGCCGGTCACCTCGCCGGTCCTCGCACCGGACGAGTCGGTCCTCTACGTGGGCACGGACGACGGCACGCTCCTGGCGCTCGACGCCGCCGACGGCCACGTGCTGTGGAGCGCGGCGCTGGGCGCGGCGCCGTCGGCCGACCCGGCGTTGGCCGAGGGCTGGGTCTACGTGGCGCTCGAAGACGGCGACCTCGTGGCGCTGCCGGCAGGTGGCTGCGGGGCCGCCGCGTGCGACGTGGCGTGGCGGGCCGACGTGGGCGCTCCGGGCGTGCAGCCGGCGGTGGCCGGCGGCCTGGTGTTCGTCGGCACGGATGCCGGGCGGGTGGTGGCGCTGCGCGCCGCCGGGTGCGGGAGGCCGACCTGCCACCCGCTGTGGCACCGGAACTTCGGCGCTCCCATCACCGGCGCGCCGGCAGTGAGCAACGGGCGGCTCTACGTCGGCGTGTCGCCGAACCAGGTGGTGGCGCTCGCCCCGTCATGACCTGACCTGCTCGCCGCACCGCCCTCCCGGCCCGACCGACCCTCTGGCCGGCGGAGCCGGCGGAGCCAACCAGAGGCGGACGCCATGGCTATGCCATCGGCGGGAGTGCCGGGTCGAAGTGGAGGGCGACCGAGGGCTCGTTGCCGACGATCATGTCGTCGGGCCAGGTGGCCGTCGCCCGGTGGGTCACGCCGTCGAGGACGAGCGTCACCTCGTAGGTGAAGGGGCCGGCATCGGCCAGCGCCGCCGCGGCCTGCCCGTCCTCCATCCCACCGGACCAGTAGACGGTGCCCTCGGTGCTCAGCTGGTCGGGGTTCCCGGGGGCGGCGAAGCTGACCTCCCCGCCGTCGGGGGCCCGCACCGTGATCGTCGCCGTGGCCTGCGCCGGGGTCTCGGCCAGCTGGCGGACCTCGAGCTCGACGCCGTAGCTGTCGACCCGGCCGTCGTTGTCGGCCAGCACCGCCAGCCGGGCGGTGGGCTCGGGCAGCGGGCCGTCGGCGGTCGTGGTCCAGCGGAAGGCGTAGACGACGTCGCCACCCTCACCCCGACCGAACAGCGACACGTCGTAGGCACCGGCAGGGCCGGCCGGGGGCAGCCGGAACGTCCCGTCGCCCGTCGGTTCCAGGGGCACTTCGAAGTAGCGGGGACGCTCCTGGCCGACGGCGGTCAGGGTGGCGGTGAGCTCCCAGTCCGGGAGGGCGAAGGCGACCTCGAGCTCGTCGTCCGCGCCGAGGTCCTCGGGCGGGTCGGGCGGCACGCCGTCGGCGCACATGGTGGTCCAGCAGTACGTGAAGGGTCGCAGCTCGACGGTCCGGGTGGCCGACGTCACGACGACGTTCGGCGGTGCGTCGCCCTCTGGCAGCGGTGCGGTGGGCCGAGGCTGGGCGGGACCAGGGCCGGGGCCGGGGCCGGGGCCGGGGCCGGGGCCGGGGCCGGGGCCGGGGCCGGGGCCGGCGACTGTGTCGTCACCCGAGCCGTCGTCCGTCAGCTGGATCGCGGTGACCGCGGCCCCGGCGACGAGGACGACGACCGCTGCCGCCAGCAGCACCCGCTGCCGACGGCGGCCCCGCTCGACCCGCGCCTGCCCCGCCCGGTGGTCGCCCTCGGGGTCGACCACGGCCAGGCGGGAGGCTCGGCGCAGCTCGTGACGCAGGCGCTCATCCAGGGACATCGGTCTCGACCTCCTCGCCGAGCAGCTCGGCCAACCGGTTGCGGGCCCGGTGGAGGTGGACGCTCGCCGTCGCCGGCTTGCAGCCCAGCGCCTCGGCGACCTCGCCCACCGGGCGATCCTCGAAGTAGTGCAGGACGATCGCGGCCCGTTGCGAAGGGCTGAGCCGGCGCAGCGCCCGGAGCACGTCGAGCGTGGCGGCGCCGACGTCGACCTCGGGGCCTGCCGACGTCAGGTCGTCGGGCAGTACGCCGACGTCAGGCCGGCGCTGCTTCACCCGCACCGCCTTGCGGATCGCCACCCGGCGCAGCCAGGCACCCGGCCGGTCGTAGTGGCGCACCTTGCGCCAGTGCCGGTGGAGCTCGGCGAAGGCCTCCTGGGCCACCTCGCGGGCCGTCTCCCGGTCGCCCGTGACCAGGAAGGCGCTGCGCACGATGGCGTCGTGCTCCGCCCGGAACACCGTGTCGTAGTCCGCGTCGACCATCCAACCCCTACACAGTCCGCCGGGCCCGCCGAGCTTTACAGCGATGACAAGTAGACATTGTCTACATCCGCCGGTAGACACCGTCTACATGGAACTCTCCGACGCCACCCGGAACCTGGCCGGGATCCTCCTCCTCAGCATCGTGACCATCCAGTTCGGCGGCGTGTTCATGCTCCGCGTCGTGCAGGGCAAGGAACCGGCCACCGACCTGCAGAAGTCGTTCTTCCGTGCCGGCCACGCCCATGCCGGCGTGCTGGTGATCCTCGCGCTGGTCATCCAGCTCTACGTCGAGGCCACCGACATGTCCGACGGCTTCACCTGGCTGGCCCGCTCCGGCGTGCCGATCGCGGCGCTGCTGATCCCCGGCGGCTTCTTCTTCTCGGTGCTGTCCCGTGGCGCCGAGCGGCCGAACCGCTTCGTCTGGTTGCTCTACGCCGGGGCCGTGCTGCTGGCCGTCGGGGTCGTGACCACCGGCGTCGGCCTCCTCACCGCCTGATGGCCTCGACGACGACGCCCCGGGAGCGACTCCTGGAGGCCGCCCGGCAGGTCGTGGCCCGGGACGGGGTCGGCGGGCTGACGCTGCGGGCCATCGCCCGGGAGGCCGGCGTGTCGCACGGGGCGCCGCTGCGCCACTTCCCCACCCTGGCCTCGCTGCTCGCCGCCGTGAGCGCCGGGGGGTTCGAGCAGCTCATCGCTTCGGTGGCCGACGCCATCGACGGCGAGGACGACCCCCGCCGCCGCATCGCCGCCGCCGGCCACGGCTACGTGCGCTTCGCCCTGGCCCAGCCCGGCGTCTACGCGGTGATGTTCCGCCCGGACCTGTCCGACACCAGCGACCCCGCCTACCAGGCCGCGGGGTTGGCGTCGTTCGAGCAGCTGGCCGGCCTCGTCGCCGATGCCCAGGCCGACGGCTGGCACCCCGATGTCCCCCGGGACCAGGTCGCCGCCGTCCTCTGGGCCAACGTCCACGGCCTCGCCGACCTCTGGCTCCACGGCGCCCTCCAATCCGTCCTCACCCCCGACGCCCTCACCCCCCTCCTCGACCTCTCCACCACCTTCCCCACCGGCACCGACCCGTGACCTGAGGCAAGCTGACGGGATGGGTCGTGCCGCCGCCGAGACCGCGCTCCGGGCCATCGCGCCGTGGGACGACGTCGAGACCACCCATCGGGCCGACGCCTTGGCGTGGATCCGCGGTCGTGCGGGCGTGCCGATCGACGCCGACCCCACCGAGTTCAGCGACGCCCGGTGGTGGGACCTCGCCGCCCTGGCGACCGCCGATCCCTCCGGCCTCGACCCTCACCTACCCAGGTTCGTCGCCAAGCTCACTTCCCAGTTGGTGGAGCCGTGATCGAGATCGAGGGGTTGACGCACATCCATCTGTTCGTCGCCGACCTCGAGCGGTCGTTGAGGTTCTACCGGGAGGTCTTCGGGTTCGAGGAGCTGTTCCGGGACGGGCCGACGATGGTCTTCCTCCGGCCGCCGAACAGCTCCGACACCGTCACGCTCAACGAGGTCCCCGAGAAGGCTGGTCGGGCGGGCGGGGTCGACCACTTCGGCTTCCGGCTGGTCGACAAGTCACAGCTCGACGCCGCCGTCGCCGAGGTCGAGCAGGCGGGAGGACGGCTGGTCGAGCGGGGCGAGCACGCCCCGGAGAGCCCGTTCGCCTACGTCGCCGACCCCGACGGGTACGTGATCGAGCTGTAGACGACCGCAACGGTTGCCCCGTGCCGCGTCGAGCCCGGCCCGAGTCGTCTGTGGTCGCCGTCGCACGCTCGAGTCGTTTGAGATCGGAGACCGATCAGAAACGACTCGAGCTCGTCCGAGCGACCACAGGAGACTCAGGCCGAAGGGTGGATCACCCGGGTGGCGAAGTCGGCGAGGGTGTCGCCCACGGCGGCCGCGTCGTAGGACAGCGGCGGGATGACCAGGCGGCTGATGCCCAGCTCGGCGTAGTGCTCGACCGCGGCGAGGGGGTCGGAGCCGAGGACGGCCAGTCCCACGGCGGTCACCTCGACGGCGTCCGGGTCGCGCCCCGCCTCCTCGGCCGCTGCGCGCATCGTCCCGATGAGCGACGACAGGTCCTCGTCCCGCGCCCGGCCCGGGAAGAAGCCGTTGCCCAGCCGACCCGCCCGTCGAGCCGCCGCCGCGCTGTGGCCACCCACGATGATCGGCACCGACCCGTCGACCGGCTGCGGCTGCACGTACACGTCGTCGAACGACGTGAACTCGCCCTTGAAGCTCGCCGGCTGGTCGCCCCACGCGGCCCGCAGCGCGCCGATGTGGTCGTCGAGGCGGCGCCCCCGGTCCTCGAACGGGATGCCCAGGGCGTCGAACTCCTCCTCCAGCCAGCCGGCGCCCACCCCCAGCAGCAGCCGCCCGCCCGACAGCAGGTCGAGCGTCCCGCACTCCTTGGCCAGCACCAGCGGGTTGCGCTGGGGGACGATGAGGATGCCCGTGGCCAGCTTCAGCGTCGACGTCGCCGCGGCCAGGTACGACAGCCAGATGAGCGGATCGGGGATCGGGCTCTCCTCCGGCCCCGGCATCCGGCCCGACGGGTCGTACGGGTAGGTCGACTCGTACCCCTTGGGCACCACGACGTGCTCGACCGTCCACACGGACTCGAACCCGGCGGCCTCGGCGGCGGCACCGAGCGCCCGGGCGCTGTCGGCCACCGTCCCGTACGGACCGGTGTTGGCGAAGAACACGCCGAACTTCATCGTCATCTCAGCAGGTCCTTCGCGATGTGGGTGATCTGGATCTCGTCGGTGCCGGCGTAGATCTGCAGCACCTTGGCGTCGCGGGCCAGCTGCTCCACCTGGAACTCGCTCATGTAGCCGTTGCCGCCGAACAGCTGCACCGCCTCCATCGCCACCTCGGTGGCGGCCCGGGCCGAGTAGAGCTTCATGGCCGACGCCTCGGCCAGCGTCAGGTCCTTGCCCGCCGCGCTCACCTCGATGAAGCGGAACACCAGGTTCTCGACGTTGAGCCGGGCGACCGCCATGCGGGCCAGCTTGTCCTGGATGAGCTGGAACTCGCCGATGGGCTGGCCGAACTGCACCCGGTTCTTGGCGTAGTCGACCGACAGCTCCAGGCACTGCGAGATGATCCCGAGCGCCATGGCCGCGACGCCGGAGCGCTCCATGTTGAAGGTGGCCTTGGCGGCGGTGCGGCCGCCGGCGGGCACGTCCTCGGTCTCGCCGATGAGGCGGTCGCGCCCGACCCGCACGTCGGTGAGGAACAGCTCGCCGGTGGGCGACGAGTGGAGCCCCATCTTCTTGAGGGGCTTCGACTGCTCCAGCCCGGGCGTCCCCTGGTCGAGGACGAAGCTGAGCATCTTGCGCTCGGCCGGCGGGTTGCCCTCGTCGAACTTGCAGATGAAGACGATCGTGTCGGCGTAGGGGCCGTTGGTGATGAAGGTCTTGGAGCCGTTGAGGACGTACTCGTCGCCGTCACGCCGGGCGGTCGACTTCATCGACCCGAAGGCGTCCGACCCCGACCCCGGCTCGGTGATCGCCCAGGCGCCGATCTTCTCCATCGTCAGCAGCGGCAGCGCCCAGCGCTGCTTCTGGGCGGGGGTGCCGCGGCTCAGGATCGCCGCCGACGTCAGCCCCATCGACACGCCCATGGCGGTCACCATCCCGGGGCTCCAGCGGCACAGCTCGATGATGGGGATCATCTGGAAGGCGATGGCGTTGGCGTCGCGCCCGCCGCCGGTCAGCGCCTCACCGGGCGACTCGCCGGACGACTCGTCGCTCGACTCGCTCGACTCCCGGGCCATCGTCCGCTCGAAGCGGTCGCGGGCCATGGCGTCCATCCCGAAGGTGGTGAAGAGCTTGCGCAGGATGTCGTAGGGCGGGAGGTCGCCGTGCTCGAGCTCACGGTGGTGCGGGACGACCTCCTTGGCGATGAAGTCGCGCACCGCGGCACGCACCATCTGCTGCTCCTCGGACCACTCGAACATCGCAGGCTCCCGTCGGTTCTCGCAGTTTCCGTGCAACGACACTACTTTCTGCCGGATCGCGGCAGGTAGCCGTCATCGATGCGTCACGATGGTTCGGATTGATGGCATCCTGTGATGACCCCCACAGACGTTCGAGGAGTTGCGCGTGTCGTTTCGCGTCGGAGATCGGGTGGTCTACCCGCATCACGGTGCCGCCGTCATCGAGGCCACCGAGGTAAGACCCAACCCCGACGGTGAGAAGGTCGAGTTCTTCGTCCTTCGCATGACCCACGGTGAGTTGACGCTCAAGGTGCCGGTCTTGAAGGCGGAGGAGATCGGGATGCGCTACCCGATCAGCGTCGAGGACGTGGAGGACGTGTTCGAGGTCCTGGCCAAGAAGGACGTGCGCGAGCCCACCAACTGGTCGCGGCGCTTCAAGAACCACCAGGAGAAGCTCAAGTCGGGCGACGTGTACCAGGTGGCCGAGGTGGTCCGGAACCTGGCGCTGCGCGACGCCGACAAGGGCCTGTCGGCCGGCGAGAAGTCGATGTTCGTCAAGGCCCGCCAGGTGCTGGTGTCCGAGCTCGCGTTCTCCCTCGACATCTCCGAGGACGACGCCATGGAGCGCCTCGCCAAGACACTCGCCTAGGGAGAGCGGCGGGAGCGAGCCGGGCCGCGCGGGCAGTGGTGGGCGGCGCGTGGCCTAGAGTTCCGCACTCGTAGTAAGGCACGAGTCCAGCGGGCGCAGGAACAGATCCCCTTCGCGGCCCGCTGGCACGCGAGGACGGGACGATGAGCGACACACCCCAAGGGCCCGGCTGGTGGCAGGCATCAGACGACAAGTGGTACCCGCCACCGCGTCCGGCGATGCCGGGCGAAGAGCCGGCCGCCACCCAGGTCGTCGGGCCGCCACCGGCCCCCGCGCCCGGGGCGATGCCGGGGTCCGTCGCTCCCCCGTTCGGCGCCCCGCCCGGTGCCCCTCCTACCTCCGGTGGCTACCCCTCGGCGCCTCCGACCGCCCCGGTGCCCGGGCCGCCGCCCCTGTCGGGGCAGCCGTCGAACCCCTACGGCATGCCGCCCGGCACCCCGCCCCCCGGCGTCGGCGACAACAACCGCACGCCGCTGTTCGTGGTGCTCGGCATCCTCGGCGCGGCCGCGGTCGTGCTGCTGTTCTTCCTGCTCTCCAGCGGTGACGACGGCGGCGATCCGCAGAACCCCAGCGACCGCACCACCCTGCCGCCCAGCACCGACACCCCCGACACCGAGCCGACCGACACCACCGACCCCGGCGACGATCCGCCGCCCGCCAACGACGGGCCGGTCCAGGTGGTCGACCAGGGCTTCTCCAACTTCGAGGGCACATCTGGCGACTCCGCCGGGTCGTTCGGCTTCATCCTCGAGAACACCGGCGACGACATCCTGCAGAGCGTGGAGACGCAGGTGGTCATCTATGGCTCGGGCGACCGGGTGATCACCACGAAGGACTTCTCGATCGGCACGATCCGGCCCGGCGAGCAGATGGGCTTCGGTGACGAGATGTACGGCGAGGACGTCCAGGACGGCATCGACCACCTGGAGGTCCAGGTGCGCGACCACTCCGACGCCGCCGCCGACCCGGCGGACGTGCCCGACGGCGGCTTCGAGATCACCGGCACCGAGACCACGAACGACGAGTACAACATGACCACCAGCTTCCACCTCGTCTCGACCTACACGGTCGAAGAGGTGGGCTACCCGTCGACCTACGTGGTCTTCCGCGACGCCGGCGGCGACATCGTCGGCGGAGCATGGGGCTCGGCGGCGTTCGAGAGCGCCCCGGAGGCCGACGTCGAGGTGACCACCTACGACGTGATCCCCGACGTCGACACCACCGAGGTCTTCGTCGACCCCGGCTACGTCTACACCTCGCCCTGAGCCACTGAGCCTCCGCCGGGCCCGCTGAGGCCTGTGACCTCGGGCGCGACGCAGCGCGCACGCACCCGCGCGCCGGGTGGTCCCCGAGCATCTAAGCTCCGCCACTTGACGCGGTGGCAGCACCACGATCCGTTGCGCCCCGCGGACATCATTCGCGTTCTCAGGGATAGGTAGCCGTCGACCGTGCTGACCCAAGTGATCTTCCGCGCACGCGGCCAGGCGCGCGGGCGGCGAGAAAAGTGCCTCTTTCCGTGGTTTTTGGGTCACCCCGCGAGACAAGAATGGGCACCGTCCGCATGAGCACTCCTTCCCGTGATCGCGTCCTGGTGGCCGATCCCTGCGCACAACCGAATCCTTCCCTCGTGGTCGCCGCGCTCCGAGCCGGGGCCGTCGGCATCCTCGACGTCGCCACCGTGCGTGGCGACGGGGCGGCCGACGCCGTCGCGGAGCTGCTGGCCGACGTGACGCGTCGCAGCACTTCGCCGTTCGCGGTGCGGATCGCCGCGGCCGACGGCGGTGGCCCCCGCCACCTGCGCGGCTCGGGTGGCCGGGGCGACCAGGCCACCGACCTGCCCGAGCAGGTCGACACCATCGTCGTCGCCGGCCCCCACACGCCCGACGGCCTCCGGGCCGCGGTCGCCGCCTGGGCCGGCCGAAGGGTGCTGGTGGAGGTCGTGTCCGCCGAGGAGGCCGCCGCCGCGCTGGTCGCCGGGGCCGACGGCCTCGTGGCCAAGGGCTGCGAGTCCGGCGGGCGGGTGGGCGACGTGGAGTCGTTCGTGCTCGCCCAGCAGATCGCCCGTCTCGACGCCCCCTACTGGGTCCAGGGCGGCGTCGGCCTTCGCACGGCCGCAGGCGCCGTCGCCGGTGGCGCCTGCGGCGTGCTCCTCGACGGTCAGCTCGCGCTGCTGCGGGAGTCCGGCCTGGGCGACGACGCCCGCGCCGCCGTCGGTGCCATGGACGGCAGCGAGACCCGGGTGGTCGGCGGCCACCGGGTCTACGTGCGGCCCGACCTGCCGTCCGCCGGGCTCGACGATGCCGTCACGTCGTTCGGGAGCGTCGCCGAGCGCCTCGGCCCCGACCTGCACGACGACCTGCTGCCGCTCGGCCAGGACGCGGCCTGCGCCGCCGGGCTGGCCGACCGCTACGTCACCGTGGGCGGCGTCGTCCAGGCGCTGCGGGCCGCGATCGACTCCCAGCTGGCCGCCGCCGTCGAGCACCGGCCGCTCGCCCCCGGCGCCGGCGTGTCGACCACCCACGGCGCCACCCACCCCGTCGTCCAGGGCCCGATGACCCGGGTGAGCGACAAGGCCGAGCTGGCCGCGGCCGTCGCCGCCGGCGGGGGGCTGCCCTTCCTCGCCCTGGCTCTGCTCCCGGGCCCCGAGGTGCGGGCCCTGCTCACGCAGACCGCCGAACTGCTCGGCGACCGACCCTGGGGGGTCGGTGTCCTCGGCTTCGTACCACCCGAGGTGCGCGCCGAGCAGCTGGAGGTCATCCACGAGGTCCGGCCGCCGGTTGCGCTCATCGCCGGCGGCCGGCCCTCGCAAGCGCAGCCGCTCGAGGCGGCCGGCATCACCACCTACCTGCACGTCCCGTCGCCCGGGCTGCTCGACCGGTTCCTGCGCGACGGCGCCCGCCGCTTCGTGTTCGAGGGGCGCGAGTGCGGCGGCCACGTGGGGCCGCGGGCCAGCTTCCCGCTGTGGGAGGCGCAGGTGGAGCGGCTGCTGGCGCTCGACGACGCGGCGCTGGCGGAGGTCGACCTGCTGTTCGCCGGTGGCATCCACGACGCCCGCTCGGCGGCGATGGTGGCCGCGATCGCGGCGCCGCTGGTCGCCCGGGGCGCCCGCATCGGGGTGCTGATGGGCACGGCCTACCTGTTCACGGAGGAGGCGGTCGACAGCGGCGCCATCACCGGCACGTTCCAGGACGTCGCCCGCTCGTGCTCCACCACCGTCCTGCTGGAGACCTCGCCGGGCCACGCCACCCGCTGCGTCGAGACCGACTACGTGCGGGCCTTCGCGAGTCGGAAGGCCGAGCTGGCGGCGGCCGGCACCCCCGCCAAGGACATGTGGGCCGAGCTGGAGTCCCTGAACCTGGGGCGCCTGCGGATCGCCAGCAAGGGCGTCACCCGGGCCGGCGAGGCGCTGGTCCCCGTCGACGCCACCACCCAGCTGCACGACGGCATGTACATGATCGGCCAGGTGGCGTCGCTGCGGCGTGACCCCACCACCGTCGCCGCCCTGCACGACGAGGTCACCGCCGGCGCCACCGCGCACCTGGCGTCGCTGGTCGCCGAGGAGCGGCGGACGCGGAACCTGCGGGTGGCGGCACGGGACCGGGCCATCGAGGCCGACGACGCCGCCCAGCCGCTCGACGTCGCCATCGTCGGCATGGCCGGGATGTTCCCCGGCGCCGCCGACACCGAGCGGTACTGGGCCAACATCGTGACCGGCATCGACGCGGTCACCGAGGTGCCCCGCGACCGCTGGGACCCCGAGGTCTTCTACGACCCGGCGGCGACCGGCGCCTCGGCAGGGCACCGCACCCCGTCACGCTGGGGCGGGTTCCTGCCCTGGGTGCCGTTCGACGCCCTGGCCTACGGCATCCCGCCCCGGTCGCTGGCCGCGATCGAGTCGGTCCAGCTGCTGAGCCTCGAGGCCGCCAACCGGGCGCTGGCCGACGCCGGCTACGACCGGCGGGAGTTCGACCGCTCGCGGGCGTCGGTCATCTTCGGCTCCGAGGGCGGCAACGACCTGGGCGGCGCCTACGGGTTCCGGGCCGCGTTCCCCCACTTCGTCGGCTCGCTGCCGCCGTCGCTCGACGCCTTCCTGCCCGCGCCCACCGAGGACTCCTTCCCCGGGGTGCTCACCAACGTGATCGCCGGCCGCATCGCCAACCGGCTCGACCTCGGCGGCGTCAACTACACGGTCGATGCCGCCTGCGCCGCCTCACTGGCCGCGCTCGACGCGGCCTGCAAGGAGCTGGTCGGGGGCACCAGCGACCTCGTCCTCTGCGGGGCCGCCGACGTCCACAACGGCATCAACGACTACCTCATGTTCTCGTCGGTCCACGCCCTGTCGCCGTCGGGGCGCTGCCGCACGTTCGACTCGTCGGCCGACGGCATCGCGCTGGGCGAGGGCATCGCCTGCGTGGTCCTCAAGCGCCGGGCCGACGCCGAGCGCGACGGCGACCGCATCTACGCCGTGATCGAAGGCATCGGCGGATCGAGCGACGGCCGCCACCTGGGCCTCACCGCGCCCCGCAAGGACGGCCAGGTCCGGGCCCTCGACCGCGCCTACGCGGGCGCGGGCGTCGCGCCCTCGTCGGTGGGGCTCGTCGAGGCCCACGGCACCGGCACGGTGGTCGGCGACCGCACCGAGCTGGCCACGCTCACCGAGGTGTTCTCCGCCTCGGGGGCGTCGGTCGGCGGCGCCGTGCTGGGCTCCGTCAAGTCGCAGATCGGGCACACCAAGTGCGCCGCCGGGCTGGCGGGGCTGATCAAGGCGGCCCGGTCGGTTTACACGGGCGTGCTGCCGCCCACCCGCAACGTCGAGACGCCCAACGACTACTACGAGGCCGAGTCGAGCCCGTTCCGGTTCCTCGGTCGGGCGCTGCCCTGGCCGGCGGTCGAGCGGCGGGCGGCGGTCAGCGCCTTCGGCTTCGGCGGCACCAACTTCCATGCCGTGCTGCGGGCCCACGCCGACGACGAGCGGCCGCGCCACGGGCTGGCCGAGTGGCCCGCCGAGCTCTTCCTGCTGCGGGCCGAGTCGGCGGAGTCTCTGGCGGCGCGGGTGGCCGACCTGCAGGCCGTCGTCGCCCGGGTGGTCGAGGCCGACCCCGACGGTCTGGTGCACCGCCTGCGCGACCTGGCGTGGACGGTGTCGTCGTCGGGCACGGGGCCGGTGCGCTGCGCCGTCGTCGCGACCGACTTCGCCGACCTGGCTCGTCAGCTCGCATCGGCCACCGGGTCGACGGCGGAGCCGGGCAAGGTGGCGTTCCTCCATCCCGGCCAGGGAAGCCAGCGGGTCGGGATGCTGGCCGACCTGTTCGTGGCCTTCCCCCACCTCCAGTCGGTGCTGCGGAGCGGCAACGAGCGCTGGGCCGACGCCATGTTCCCCGGCGCCGCCTTCACCCAGGCCGAACGGGACGCCCAGGTGGCGGCGCTGACCGACACGCGGGTCGCCCAGCCGGCCCTCGGGATCGCCGCGCTGGCACTCACCCGGCTGCTGGCCGACCTGGGCGTCGAGGCCGACATGGCCGGCGGCCACAGCTACGGCGAGCTGGCGGCGCTGGCCACCGCCGGGGTGTTCGACGACGACACGCTGGTCGACCTCAGCGAGGCCCGGGGCGCCGCCATGGTGGCCGCAGCCGCCTCCCTGGGCGACGACCCGGGGGCGATGGCCGCGGTCGCGCTGGCCGCCGACGAGCTGGCGCCCCGCCTCGGGCCCGACGTCGTGATCGCCAACCACAACGGGCCGCGGCAGACGGTGGTGGCCGGGCCGACGGCGGCGGTCGAAGCGCTGGTCGCGGCGTTGGCCGACGAGAAGATCTCCGCCAAGCGACTGCCGGTGGCGGCGGCGTTCCACAGTCCCCTGGTCGCCCGGGCCGCCGACGTGTTCGCCGACTGCCTCACCGAGGTCGACCTGGGCGAACCGCACCTGCCGGTCTGGTCGAACGCCACGGCGACGGTCTACGAGGGCACCCCCGAGTCGATCCGCTCCGGGCTGGCGGCGCAGCTCGGGCAGCCGGTGCGGTTCGTCGAGCAGGTCGAGGCGATGTACGCCGCGGGCGCCCGCGTCTTCGTGGAGGTCGGGCCCGGCCGGGTGCTGACCCAGCTCGTGGGGCGCATCCTCGGCGACCGGCCGCACACCGCGGTGGCCTGCGACGCGGCGGGTGAGAACGGTGTGCAGCACCTGCTGCGGGCCCTGGCATCGCTGGCCGAGGCCGGCGTGGCCGTGGACGTCCGGCCGCTCTTCGAGGGACGGGCCCGGCGGGTGGACACGACGGCGCTCCCGGTGGCGGCGCCTGGTTGGCGGGTCAACGGCCACCTTGTCTGTACCAACGACGGCGAGCCGGTCAGCGGCGGCCTCCAGCCCGCCGACCGCATTCCGGAGGTAGTGATGAACCACGGCGGCCCGGCGCAGGCCCCCGAGGCGGGCGCCGCGACCACGACGGACCGGGCGCGTGACGCGGCCGTCCTCGAGTACCTGCGCAGCGTGCAGCAGATCGTCGGCGCCCAGCGCGAGGTCATGCTCCGCTACCTGGGCGAGCTGCCGCCCGAGCTGAACGCCCTCCTCCCGGCGCTTCCCGAGCTCCCGGTCCTGCCGGTCGAGTACCCGGCGTCGGTCCCGCACAGCAACGGCCACGGTTCCGGATCCGGGAACGGCTCCGGCAACGGTTCCCACGGCAACGGCCGCCACGAGGTCGTCACCGCCGCGGCGCCGGTGCTGGCCCCGCTGGCGACGCCCGAGTCCCTGCCGCTGGCGACGCCGGCGCCGGTACCGGTCGCCCCGAGCGGCGACGAGCTGCTGGCGGTGATCCTGGCCGTCGTCGCCGAGCGGACCGGCTACCCGCTCGACATGCTCGACCCGGACCTCGACCTCGAGGCCGACCTCAGCATCGACTCCATCAAGCGGATCGAGATCATCGGCGAGCTGGCCGAGCGGGTCGGCCTGGCCGGCGACGACGCCATGGGCCTCGACGAGTCGGTCGTCGAGCAGCTCGCCCAGCTCAAGTCCCTCCGAGCGATCGTCGCCTGGCTCGACGACAACGCCGCCACCTTCGCTCCCCCGCCCGCCACCGGCGCCGCCTACCTGGACCCCACCGTGCTCGCCCCCTGGCCGACGCCGCCGACGCCCGCCGGCATCGGCCCGTCCGGCACACCGGCCCCCGCCGCCCAGCCCGGCGCCACCGGCATCCCGGCCGACGCCACCCCCGCCACCGGCCTCCCGGCCACCGGCGCCGCCGGTCAGCCCGGCCACCCTGACGCCCCCGGCACCGCCGCCGTGCCTGCCGACCCCGCCGGGGTCGTCGTGGGGGCGGCGTCGTTGGTCCGGAGCAACCGGGCCGGCAACGGCAACCGGCCGGGGCCGACCCAGGCCGAGAGCCACGTGGCGGTGGCCACCCTGCCGCCCACCCGGCGGTTCGTCCTCGAGACCGCCATGCTGGCGCCGGCTCTGCCCGTCGCCCCCGCCGCCGGGAAGACGTTCATCCTGGTCAGCGACCCGTGGGAGGGCCTCGACGAGCTGCGCCGGCTGCTGGAGCGGTCGGGCGCCACGGTCGAGGTGGTCGCGACCCACCGCGGCGTCCCCTCCCGTCCCCTGCCCGACGCCGTGGCCGCCCGCCTGGCCCAGGTCGACGGCGTGGTCCACCTCGGCGCCGCCGACGCCGTCGCCCCCGTGGACGCCCGCGACGTGTTCGCCGCCCTCAAGCCCGCCATCACCGGCCGGGCCACCACCCTCGTCGCCGCCGTGGCCCGGGGGGTCCGCACCGCCCCCAACGTCGTCAGCGGCGTGCCGGGCCTGATGCGCTCTATCGCCCGCGAGCTGCCCGAGCACCACGTCCGGGCCGTCGAGCTGAGCGACCGCATGGAGCCCGCCGGCGTCGTCGCCCGGCTCCTCGCCGACGAGATCCTCGACCCGGCCGGCCCCGTCTCGGTCGCCTACAACCACGGCAAGCGCACCACCCGCCGGGTCGCCAAGGGCACCGACCTCGGCCCCGACGTGCCGGCCGCGCCGTTCGACAACGAGTCGGTGGTCGTCCTCACCGGCGGGGCACGCGGGATCACCGCCAAGGCCGCCCTGGCCATCGCCCGCGAGAGCCAGTGCCGCATCGAGCTGCTGGGCCGCTCGTCGCTGCCCGGTGACGAGGACCTGCGCACCGCCGCCGCCCTCGACCGCCCGGCGCTGCGTCGGGTGCTGCTGGAGGCCGGCGAGCTGCGCACCCCCGCCGAGATCGAGCCGGCGATCGACCGCATCACGGCCGACCGCGAGATCCGGGCCACGATGGCCCAGCTCCGGGCGGTCGGGAGCCCCACCACGTACCACTCGGTCGACGTGCGCGACAGCCAGGCGCTGGCCCGGGTGCTGGGCGAGATCCGTGAGTACCACGGTCGCATCGACGCGGTCGTCCACGGCGCCGGCGTGCTCGACGACCGGCTGGCCCGCGACAAGACCGACGCCGGCTTCGACCGGGTGTTCGCCACCAAGGTCGACGGCGCCCGCACGCTGCTCGACCACCTCGGCGACGACGTCCGGCTGGTGGTGTTCTTCGGCAGCGTCAGTGGCGTGTTCGGCAACCGGGGCCAGGTCGACTACAGCGCCGCCAACGACGCGCTCGACGAGCTGGCCCTCCGCTTCGACGGTGCCGAGGGCCGCCGGGTCGTCAGCATCGACTGGGGCCCGTGGTCGGGCACCGGGATGGTGTCGCCCGAGCTGGAGCGGGAGTACGCCCGCCGGGGTGTCGGGCTCGTCGACCCCGACGAGGGCGTCCGGGCGCTGCTCACCGAGATGGGCACGCTCCCCGGCGAGCCGGCGCAGGTCGTGGTGATGCGCGCCGAGCCGGCGACGATGGAGGGCCGCCCACCCAGCGCCCCGGGGTCGTGGACGCCCACCGACACCGAGCTGGACGAGCCACCCGAGCCCGGCGACGGCGGCGACGGCTTCGCCCTGCCCGGTGGCCTCACGCTGGAGGACCTCACCGAACGTGGGTGACCCGCGCGTCGATCGGATCGCCATCGTCGGCATGGGCTGCGTCTTCCCGGGCGCGCCCACGGCCGACGACCTGTGGCGCAACGTGTGCGAGGGCGTCGACGCCATCGGCGACGTGCCCGCGGACCGTTGGGACCCGGCCTTCTACGCGCCGCTCGCCGAGGGCGCCGCGCCCGACGGCAGCCCCGACCGCCTCTACTGCCGGCGGGGCGGCTTCGTCGACGACATCGCCCGGTTCGACCCGGCGGCCTTCGGGATCATGCCGATCGCCGTCGACGGCGGCGAGCCCGACCAGTTCATCGCCCTCGCCCAGGCCGCCGCGGCGCTGGCCGACAGCGGCGACGCCCACGAGGGCGTCCCGTCGGACCGGGTCGCGGTCGTGGTCGGCCGGGGCGGCTACCGCACCCCCGGCATCGCCCGGCTCGACCAGCGGGTGAGCGTGGCCCGCCAGCTGGTGGAGGCGCTGCGGTCCCTGCTGCCCGATCTGCCGGCCGAGCGGCTCGACCAGGTGCGCGAGGAGTTCGTCCAACAGCTCGGCCCCGACCGGCCCGAGGCGTCGATCGGCCTGGTGCCCAACCTCGTCGCCTCCCGCATCGCCAACCGGTTCGACTTCCAGGGGCCGGCGTTCACCGTCGACGCCGCCTGCGCGTCGACGCTGGTGGCGGTCGACCACGCCGTGCGGGAGCTGGCCACCGGGCGCTGCGACCTGGTGCTGGCGGGCGGTTCGCACCACTGCCACGACGTGACGCTGTGGAGCGTCTTCACGCAGCTCAAGGCCCTGTCGCCCACGCAGCAGATCCGCCCGTTCAGCCGTCAGGCCGACGGCATCCTCGTCGGCGAGGGCACCGGCTTCTTCGTGCTGAAGCGGCTGGCCGACGCCGAGCAGGCGGGCGACCGGGTGTACGCCGTGGTCGCCGGCTCCGCGGTCGCCTCCGACGGGCGTTCGGGGAGCCTGATGAGTCCGAGCGTCTCGGGCCAGGCGCTGGCGCTGCAGCGGGCGTGGACGGCGGCGCAGCTCGACCCGGCCACGGTCGGCCTGGTGGAGGCGCACGGCACGGCCACCCCGGCCGGCGACGAGGCCGAGCTGGAGACGCTGCGGCTGGTGTTCGGCAAGGCCGAGGCCGACGAGGCGCGGGCCGGGCTGGGATCGATCAAGTCGATGATCGGCCACGCCATGCCGGCTGCCGGGGCTGCGGGGCTGGCCAAGGCGGCGCTGGCGCTGCACCACCAGGTGCTGCCGCCGACGCTCCACGCCGACGACCCCCACCCGCTGGTCGAGTCCACCCGCTTCCGGCTGCTGCAGGAGGCCGAGCCGTGGTCGGCGCCGGCCGGGCCCCGCCGGGCGGGCGTCAACGCCTTCGGCTTCGGCGGCATCAACGCCCACCTGGTGCTGGAGGAGCATGCGTCGGGCGGACCGCGGCGTGCGGTCCCCCGTCGTCGCCCGCCGGCTTCGGAGCGCCCGGTCGACCATCCCATCGGCGCCATGCCGGAGGCCGAGCCTGCCGACGCACCGGCGTCCCGCGTCCGTGTGGGGCTGTCGCCGCTGCCGGCGGTGCTGCTGATGGCGGCGGGCAGCCCACAGGGGCTGGCCACCCGGTTGCGTGACCGGGTGACGGCGCTGGCAGCCGAGGACGCCGACCGCCCGTCGATCGCCGACGTGCCGGAGTCTCCCGGCCCCACCCGGCTGGCGATCGTCGACGTCACGCCCCGCCGGCTGGAGCTGGCGCAGAAGGTGGTGGCCCAGGGCAAGCCCTGGCGGGGGCGCAACGGCGTGTGGTTCGAGCCCTCCGGCCTGCTGAGCGCCGGCGGGCGGCTGGCGTTCCTGTTCCCGGGGGTCGAGCCGGCGTTCGACCCCAAGGTCGACGACGTGGCCCGCCACTTCGGGCTCTCGGCCCTCATGGCGCCCCTGCAGGCTGCCGGCGGCGACGGTGATGCCGACGGCGGCGACCTCTCCGACCTGGAGCGCCAGTCGCGGGGCATCATCGCCGTCGGCCGGCTGCTGCACCGGGCGCTGGGCGAGCTGAACGTGCGGCCCGACATGGTGGCCGGCCACAGCCTGGGCGAGTGGACGGGCGAGATCGCCACGGGCGTGATCGCCGAGGACCGGTTCGACGACTTCGTCGAGCGGCTGCGTCCCGGTGCCGTCGAGGTGGCCGACGTGACGTTCCTGGCCCTCGGGTGCGGTGTCGAGGCGGCGGAGGACCTGCTCGACGGCCTGGAGCACACGGCCGTGTCGCACGACAACTGCCCGCACCAGTCGGTGGTGTGCGGGCCGGCCGACGAGATCGCCCTCGTGGCCGACCGGTGCCGGGAGCTGCGGGTGCTCGCCCAGGAGCTGCCGTTCCGGTCGGGCTTCCACTCGCCGCTGTTCGCCGCCCACGTGCCGGCGATGCGGGAGGCGTTCGCCGAGCTAACGATCGAGGGCCCGAAGGTGCCGCTCTGGTCGGCCACCACCTGCGCTCCCTACCCGTCGGATCCCGACGAGGTGCGGGAGCTGGCGGCTCGCCACCTGGTGGAGCCGGTGCGGTTCCGGGAGCTGGTGGAGGCGTTGTACAAAGCTGGCGCCCGGGTGTTCGTGCAGGTCGGGGTGGGCAACCTCCCCGGTTTCGTCGACGACACCCTCGGCGACCTCGAGGTGGTCGCCGTCGCCGCCAACACCCCCAAGCGCTCGGGGATGGAGCAGCTCTGCCAGGTCGCCGGGGCGCTGTGGGTGCAGGGCGTCGACGTGGCCTGCGATCGCCTCACCAGCCCACCAGGTGAGGTCACAGGCTCGGGCCGGTCCGCCGAGGCACATCGCGTCCCCCCCGCGACGCCCGCGGCCCGGCCCGGGCGCTCGCCCGCCGAGCCGTCGACGCCCAGCCCCACCCCAACACCCAGCCCCACACCCAGCCCCACCGACCGCCTGCTCCCTCTCGGCACCCCCCTCATCCGCACCCTCACCCCCCTCACCAGTGGCACCGGGACCAGCCCGGACGCCCTGCCAACGACGACGACACCCCCCGCGGCTGAGACCCCGGGCAACGGAATCGGGGCTGCGGGGTTGGTGTACCGGAGGCGGGTGGGGCTCGACGTCGAGCCGGCGTGGGCCGACCATGCGTTCTTCCGGCAGCGGGAGGGGTGGCCGTACCCCGAGGACCGGTTCCCGCTGGTGCCGATGACGGGGATCATCGAGCTGCTGGCCGAGACGGCCCGGGAGCTCCATCCCGGGCTGGTGGTGGTCGCCATCGAGGAGATCGCCGCGTTCCGCTGGCTGGCGGTCGACCCGCCCGTCGACGTGACCGTCCGGGCGACCACCGTCGACAGCGGCCCCGACGGCCGCGTCCACGTCAAGGCGAGCGTCGACGGCCACGCCCGGGCCACCGTCGTCCTGGCACCGCGCTACCCGGATCCGCCGCAGGCTGCCCCCGTCCCCCTCCGCAACGAGCGGCCCAGCCACATCGAGGCGTCCCGCTTCTACAGCGACCGCCACATGTTCCACGGCCCCGCCTACCAGGGCGTCCGGGCGTTCCTGGCGCTGGGCGACGACGGCTCCCGGGCCATTCTCAAGAGCCTCGCCGCCCCCGGCGCCCTGCTCGACAACGCCGGTCAGCTCATGGGCCACTGGCTGTCGGCGCACGCCGAGGCCGACCGGCTCGTGCTGCCCACCTCGATCGCCCGGGTCGAGCTCTTCGGCCCCCAGCCGCCGCCCGACACGCTCGTCGACTGCACGGTCACCATCACCCACCTCGACGACAAGGTGCTGCGGGGCGACCACGTCCTGGTCGTCGACGACCGGGTGTGGTGCCGCATCTCCGGCTGGGAGGACCGGCGCTTCGCCACCGACCCGCTGGTGTTCGAGACGCTGAAGTGGCCCGAGCGCGCCGGCATGTCGGTGGAGCACTCCGGCTACACCCTGATCCACGAGCGCTGGCCCGATTCGGCCACCCGCTCGCTGGTGATGCGGCGCTACCTGAGCCGCGACGAGCAGGCCGACTACGAGCGGCTCAACCCCCTGGCGCAGCGGCAGTTCCTGCTGGGCCGGATCGCCGTCAAGGACGCGGTGCGGCGCTGGCTGTGGTCCCGCGAGCACGGGCCCCTGTTCCCCGCCGAGGTGGCGGTCGCCAACGACCCGTCGGGCCGTCCCCTGGTGCGCGGCCCCTTCGACGACGACCTGCGAGTGTCGCTCTCGCACGTCGAGGGCGTGGGCGTGGCGCTGGTGGGCGACGGCGTCGACGTGGGCGTCGACGTCGAGCGGATCGAAGCCCGCCGGCCCAGCTTCGAGGCGCTGGTGCTCACCGGCGCCGAGCGGACGATCCCGGCTCCCGACGGCTACGACCGCGACGCCTGGCTGACCGTGCTGTGGGCGGCCAAGGAGGCCGCCGCCAAGGCCACCGGACACGGGCTCGGCGGCCGACCCAAGGACTTCGAGGTCCTCGAGCGCCGGGGCAGCCGCCTGCGCATCCGCAACCGCTGGATCGCCTTCGAACGGCTCCCCCCGAGCACCACTCCCGAGCCTCTCCCCCGGAAGGAGCACATCGTTGCCTGGACCGTCACCGATCGCTGAGGCGTGGACCCACGGAACCAATGGGACCCCCGGCCATGCCGGCTACGGCGACTACGACACCTACGAGGACACGACCGACCCGGCGCCATCCGACCACGTCACGGACGTGCTCGAGGTCGTGCAGGACATGCTGGTCGACGTCATCGGGCCCGAGTACCTGATCGACCTCTCCATCGGACTCGACACGTCGTTCGACGAGGACCTCGAGCTCGAGAGCCTCGAGTTCGTGGCCCTGGCCGAGCGGCTGCTGCAGCACTACGGCGGCCAGGTCGACTTCGTGGCCTGGCTGGCGACGATGGAGCTCGACGAGATCATCTCCCTCGGCGTCGGCGACCTGGTGGCGTTCATCGTGACGTCGACCAGCGACACCGACGACACCAGCTCGGCCGCCTGACCGGCCGTCGGCAGCGAGCAGCGAGGACACCTCCGGCCATGCCCCGAGTCGAGGCCAACGGCCTGCACTTCCACGTGCAGCGCCTGGGCGACGGCGCTGCGACCGACCGGCCGACCGTGGTGATGCTCCACGGGCTGGTGGCCGACAACCTGTCGAGCTTTTACTACACGATCGCCAACCCGGTGGGCCTCGTGGCCGACACCTACCTCTACGACCTGCGGGGCCACGGGCGCAGCGACATGCCCCGCACCGGCTACACCGTCCACGACCACGTGGAGGACCTCCGGGCGTTGCTCGCCACCTGGGACCCGGCAGGCCCGGTGCACCTGGTGGGCAACAGCTTCGGTGGGGTGGTGGCGCTGGCCTTCGCGCACCGCTTCCCGGAGCGGGTGGCCAGCCTGGTGCTGGTGGAGGCCCACTTCGCCACCGAGGGCTGGGGCGAGCACATGGCCGGCAGCCTGGCGCTGGCGGCCTTCGGCCTCGACGAGGACGGCGTGAAGGAGTGGCTCGACGAGAACGCCGGTCGCAAGCTGAGCCGGCTGGCGCGGCACAGCGAGAAGCTGCTGATGGAGACGTCGCTGATCGACGACCTGCAGCGGGAGCGACCCTTCAGCCGCCGGGCGCTGGCCGGCATCACCTGCCCGACCCTGGCCATCTACGGCGAGGGCTCCGACATCCTCGATCGTGCCCACGACCTTCGAGAGCACGTCGCCGGCTGCGAGCTGCACGTGGTGCCCGGCTGCACCCACTCGGTGCTGTTCGAGGCGACGGCCTTCGTCCGCGAGCGCACCGTCGCCTGGGTGCGGGACGCGGCCACGCCCGTGACCCTGCCGACGCGGGCGAGCTGACCGACGGTGGCCCGGTTCCTCTTCGTGGTGCCGCCGTTGTCGGGGCACGTCAACCCGACGGTGTCGGTGGGCCGTGAGCTGGCGCGGCGCGGCCACGACGTGGCCTGGGCCGGCCTGCCCGGGGCGGTGGACCCCCTGCTGCCCCCGGACGCCCTCTTCCTGCCGGCCGGCTCGCCCGAGGCCATCGAGCACGTGGACGACCTGCGCCTGCGCTCCCGCGGCCTGCGGGCGGCGGCGGCGTTCAAGTTCCTCTGGGAGAACGTGCTGCTGCCGCTCGGCTACGCCATGGTCGACGGCGTCGA
Organism: Acidimicrobiales bacterium; assembly: GCA_035316325.1. Lineage (NCBI taxonomy): Bacteria > Bacillati > Actinomycetota > Acidimicrobiia > Acidimicrobiales > Acidimicrobiales bacterium. The sequence continues at coordinate 16,383 of DATHJB010000036.1, read as the reverse complement.
CCGGGTGGTCGAGCAGTGGCAGCCCGATGTGCTGGTGGCCGACCAGCAGACCCTGGCCGGCGGCGCGGTGGCGCGGCGCCGGGGGCTGCGCTGGGCGACGTCGGCCACGACCACGGCCGAGCTGGTGGACGTGCTGGCGGGACTGCCCCTCGCCGAGCAGTGGGTGGACGAGCAGGTGGTCCGGTTCCAGGCCGACATCGGCATGCCGCCGGACCTGGTGTCGACCCACGGCCTGCGCGTCTCCGAGCATCTGGTGCTGGTGTTCAGCACCCGGCGGCTGGTGGGCGAGCATCACGACTTCCCCGACCACTTCGCCTTCGTCGGACCGTCGATCTCCGACCGGCCCGAGCCCGACGACTTCCCCTGGGACTGGCTCGACCCCGAGCAGCCCCACGTGCTGGTGTCGCTCGGCACGGTGAACACCCAGGCCGGCGAGCGGTTCTTCGGCGTCGCCGCCGAAGCGCTGGCCGGCGAGGCCCTGCAGGCGGTGTTCGTGGCTCCCCCGAGCCTGGTGGGGGAAGCGCCGAACATCCTCGTCCGGGAGCGCGTCCCGCAGCTGGGACTGCTCCCCCACCTCGACGCCGTGGTGTGCCACGCGGGCCACAACACGGTGTGCGAGACGTTGGCCCACGGGCTGCCGCTGGTACTGGCGCCGATCCGCGACGACCAGCCGGTGGTGGCCGACCAGGTGGTGCAGGCCGGGGCGGGCGTGCGGGTGCGCTTCGGCCGCGTCCTGCCCGCCGACCTCCGCAAGGCCGTGCACACCGTGCTCGACGAGCCGACCTTCCGCACTGCGGCGGGCGACATCCGACTGTCCTTCGAGGCGGCAGGTGGCGCGCTTGCCGCGGCGATCCGATTGGAGTCCCTATGCGTCCCCGCCCCCTGACCCGCCATGCCCCGTGGGCGATCGCCACGGCCGGCATCGTCGCCAACAGCCTGCGCCTGCGCGCGCGCCTGACCCAGCTCGCCGTGCTGGACGACTTCCTCGCCGGCAACGGCGTCACCGAGCTGCCCGGCGCCTTCGACGACGACTTCGAGCTCGTGACGGCCGAAGGCGTGACCGTGGACGACACCACCCTGCGCGCCGCGGTGCGCTACGCCCGCTTCCACGACCTCGACGTGGTCGACCTGGTGCCGGCCGACCTGCCCGTCGCCGACCTGTTGGAGCTGATGCGGCTCGTCAACCCGAAGACCTACCGCGACGACCCGATGGTCGCCGGCCGCGGCGCCGGCCATGCCACCCTCGTCCGCTCCACCCTGCTGCCCCGGGTGCACCTGCCCCGCACCGCCGACCTCGACCCGGTCGAGTACGTGGAGGCGATGGTGCAGCTGAAGAACTACGCACCGACGACCAGCGACCTGGTGGTGGCACCCCGGCTCACCGCGGTGACGCCCGACGTGGGCTGGCGCCTGCCCCGGTTGAAGGCCATCTACGGACCGCCGATGCCCGCGTTCGGCGGCGCCCCGACCGCCGTGGCGGCGGCGGTGACGGTGGGACCCAAGGCCAGCCGCATCTGGGGGACGGCGGCGCTGGCGGCCTACGTCGCGCAGCCCTTCGTCGCCACGATCCGGCTGGCCGTGAAGCCCCGGGACCTGCGGGTGCACACCGCGCTCGGCCGGCCGGCACGCCAGGTGGCGGACATGGTGCGGGCGCTGCGGGCGATCCCGCCGCCGGCGGTGGAGGCCCGGGCCGAACGTGACGCCGAGCAGGCTGCCGCCCAGCGCGAGGAGTACGCCCGGATGCTGGACGACCCGGCCCGCCTGTTCGAGCCGCGCCGGGTGACGTGCCCGTGGTGCGGCAGCGACGAGCTCCAGGGCCTGATCGACGTGCCTGACATGCTCCAGCGCAAGCCGGGGCAGTTCCACCTGGACGAGTGCCGTGAGTGCGACCACGTGTTCCAGAACCCCCGGCTGTCGCTGGAGGGGCTCGACGTCTACTACAAGGACTTCTACGACGGCCTGGGTGAGAACGACACCGCGTTCTCGTTCTCGATGGGCGGGCGCTCGTACTTGCAGCGCGCCCTGATGCTGGCGGGCGTGGCCCAGCCCAAGCGCTGGCTCGACGTGGGTGCCGGCCACGGCCACTTCTGCCTGTGTGCCCGCGAGGTGTGGCCCGAGACCCGCTTCGACGGCCTCGACCTGAGCGACAGCGTGGTGGAGGCGCAGCGCCGGGGCTGGGTGGAGCACGGCTACAAGGGCATGTTCCCCGACATGGCGGACGACCTGGTGGGCGCCTACGACGTGGTGAGCATGCACCACTACCTGGAGCACACCCGCGACCCCGAGGCCGAGCTGGATGCCGCCGGCACGGTGCTCGAGCGCGGCGGCCACCTGCTGATCGAGGTGCCCGACCCCGAGAGCCGCCTGGGCCGCCGGTTGGGCCCCCTGTGGGGGCCGTGGTTCCAGCCGCAGCACCAGCACTTCGTGTCGGCCGGAAACCTCACCGAGGCGTTGCAGCAGCGGGGGTTCACGGTGGTGGCCGTCGAGCGGGCGGAGGCCCACCAGACCGTGGACCTGGCCTTCGCCATGTGGCTGCTCGCCCGGCGGGTGGCGCCCGCCGGCAGCCAGCCGTGGGCGCCGCCGCTGACGCCCGCCCGCCGGGCCGCCCGGACCGCGACCTTCGCCGCGTTCGCGCCGTTCATGGTGGCCGCCCTGGTGGCGGACCAGGCCATCGCCCCGCTGCTCCGACGCCTCCCCCGGATGACCAACACGTACCGCATCCTCGCTCGGCGCAGTTAGTTCCTTTTCAGTGGTTTTCATGGACTTCACCGTAGCACGGGTCTAGTCTGTGTCCATGCACTTCTTTCGCTACTCAGAGTGGTCCAAGTAGAGAACGAGAATCAGTACTGTTAAGGGAGCGATGTCCTCCCTCTCCCTCTCCCTCGCACTGGAGCTCGTCCCGTGAAGATCGCGTTCGTCGGCAAGGGCGGCAGCGGCAAGACCACGCTCGCCTCGTTGATGGTTGGCCACCTCGTGGCACAGGACCGCCCGGTCCTCGCCGTCGATGCCGACATCAACCAGCACCTGGCGGTGGCTCTCGGCGCGAGCGAGGCGGAGGCCGCTGCGCTCCCCACCCTCGGCAGCCAGCTCCACCTCGTCAAGGACCACCTGCGGGGCAGCAACCCGCGCATCACCTCGGCCAACGCCATGATCAAGACCACCCCACCCGGCGCGGGGTCGCGCCTGGTCGACGTCACCGGCGACAACCCCGTGTACGCGGCGTGCGTCCGACACGTCGGTGGCGCCCGGCTGGCGGTCACCGGCCCCTTCTCCGAGGACGACCTCGGCGTCGCCTGCTACCACTCCAAGGTCGGGGCGGTGGAGCTGCTGCTCAACCACATGGTCGACGGGCACGACGAGTACGTGGTGGTCGACATGACGGCTGGCGCCGACAGCTTCGCCTCGGGGCTGTTCACCCGGTTCGACATGACGTTCGTCGTGTGCGAACCGACGCTCCGCAGCGTCGGGGTCTTCCGGCAGTACGTCGACCACGCCGAGGGCTTCGGCGTGCGCATCGCCGCGATCGGCAACAAGGTGCACGACGACGACGATCTGGCCTTCCTGCGCGACCAGCTGGGCGACGCCCTGGTGGCGTGGGTCAGCCGCTCGGCCCACGTCCGGGCCGCCGAGCGCGGCGACTCCCGGCCCATCGACCTCCTCGAGGTCGGCAACCGGACCGTGCTCGACACCCTCCGCCGGGCCGTCGACGCCACGCCCAAGGACTGGCACCGCTACCAGCAGCAGGCGGTCGACTTCCACCTGCGCAACGCCACCAGCTGGGGCAACGACCGCACCGGCCAAGACCTCGCCACCCAGGTCGATCCCGACTTCACCCTCGGCCCCGCCGCCCTGGCCCACTCCGGCCTACCCCCGCTCCCCCGCTGATCCCGGGGCTCGGCTCAGGGGGAGCGGATGACGGGCGGGAGGACGTAGCTGCCGTCGAGGACGGCGGGGCGCGGTTGGTAGAGGCGCAGCATCGGGCGGAAGTCACCCTCGGGTGCCGGGAGCCAGTTGCTGCGGGCGGGCTCGTCGTGGGGTTCGTCGTGCTGCAGGTGCACGGTGAGCGAACCGTCGGCGCCGTGGCGCAGGCCCGGCGTGCGGTCGCCGATCGAGTACCGGCCGATCGGGTTGTCGACCAGGTAGTAGTCGGGCGTGTCGTACATGGTGAGCGACCAGAAGGCGTCGACCGGCGGCGGCTCGGCGAACGTGATCGTGTAGCGGTCGGCGCCGTTGAGCTGCCGGCCGTCGGCGTCCTCGAACACCTGGGCGTAGACGGCCTCGTAGCCGTGGTTGCCCCACAGGCCGACGCGGGCGGCGACCGCCCGGACCTGCCGCGCCCGGCGGCGGTCGGCGAACCGCCACTGCGGCTGGTCGACGGTCCCCAGGCCCAGGTGGTCGACGTTGTAGTCGAACAGGTGGGGGTTGTTGTGCCAGCCGTTCAGCGGCACCGTGGTGCCGGCCCGGGTCAGCTGCTCGATCTCCGCCATCGCCTCCTCCCTCCCGTTGACCAGGGCGGCGACGAGGAAGTCGGGCGGGTCGACGTAGGGCGACGGCGACGCCGGCGGGGCGTCGAGCAGGCCGAGCGGACCGAGGACGTGCTGGAAGTCCTGGTCGGCGGCCGACGGTGGGAACGCCTGCATCCACACCCGCAGCTTCTCGAAGAACGCCAGCTCGTCGGGGACGCCGGCCGAAGGTGAAGGGATCCCGGCGGTCGGCCCCGGGTCGCCGTAGGGCTCCAGGACCAGCCCGCCCTGCAGGACCGCCACCTTGGACACGTCCGCCTCGCCGTCGCAGGCCCACCGCCCGACGATCGTCGCCACGGCCGTCGGCACGGCGATCTGCCGGGCCTTCACCGGCACGTCGCCCTCCCAACCGGGCGGTGTGAGCAGGTAGCTGCCACGGGCCGTCCCCGTGGCGCGGGTGCCGACGTAGGCGAAGTTGTCGGTCCAGGCGTCGACGAACTGGAGGACGTAGTACCGCCCGCCGCTGTCGGGGACGTCGAGCAGCAACGGCCCGCCGCTGAGGTCGAGCTGGGCGATCGAGTAGATCGTGTCGTTGTTGACGCTGACGAACTTGTCGTCCGGTCCGGCCAGCTTCGTGGCGTGGCTGAACGTGTTGAACGGCGCCGCGGCCAGGCTGCCCATCCCGATCTGGGTGAAGCGCTGCACCTCCGAGAGGTCGAAGACCAGCGGGTACCCGTAGACGTAGGCCTCGGCGGCCAACGCGTGGTCGGAGAGGTGGTCGGCCATGCGGAGAGGCTCGGCGGAGCTGGTCGCCTAACGCATCACCCGCCGCGGGCGATCCGCCCGGGGACGGCCGGCACCACAGTCGACGAGGTGGACACCCCCACCCGCGCCCGCCCCCGCCGCGCCCGTCGCCTCGGGGCCAAGACGCTGCTGGTGGTGGGGTGCGTGGTGCTGCTCCTGGCGAACGTCACGGTGTGGCTGCGGCTCACCGCGCTCGACACCGACCGCTTCGTCGCCGCACTGACACCGCTGGCCGACGACCGGGACCTGGACGAGGGCCTCGCGGTCGCCCTCACCGACCGGATCATGAGCCGGGTCGACGTCGAGGCGCAGATCGAGGAGGCGCTGCCGAACGACAACCCGCTGGTGGTGGCCACCGTGACCCGCCTGGCCCGGGGCCTGGTGCAGGACACGCTGCGTGACGTCCTGGAGAGCGACACCTTCTCCACCATCTGGACGGAGGCGCTGCGCCGGACCCACCGGCGGGCGCTCCAGGTGATCGACGGGGCCGACGGCTCGATCGCCCTGCAGCTCACCGACGTGCTCGAACGGGCCGACCGCCTGCTGACCGACCGCTGGCTCGACATCATCGACAGCAGGACGATCGAGGAGATCGACCGGGTGGTCGTGGCGACCTCCGACGACATCCAGACCGTGGGCCAGGCGGTCGACACCCTGCGCACGCTGGCGGTCGTCCTACCGATCGTGACGCTGGTGCTGCTGGCGCTGGCCGTGGTGCTGGCGGTCGACCGGCGGCGGATGGTGGTGCTCGTCGGCCTCGGGATGGTGGCGACGATGGTGGTCACGGCGGTGGCGCTGCGCATCGGCCGGCGAGCGCTGTTCGACCAGATCGACGGCGACGTCCGGCGCCGCGCCGCCGGCGACGTGTGGACCGGGCTGCTCACTCCCCTGTTCCGCCAGACGGCCGTGCTGCTGGTGCTGGGGCTGCTGCTCGCGATCGGCGCCTGGCTCGTCGGCCCGGCGTCGTCGACCGTCCGGCTCCCGCAGCTCGCCGCCATCGGTCCCTACCGGCGCCCGCTGCAGGTGGCGGTGGTCGCCGCCGCCGCGGCCGCGCTGCTCCTGCTCCCTTCGCTGACGGTGACGACGGCGCTGGTGGTCGTGCTGCTCGCCGTCCTGGCCGTCGTCGCCCTGGAGATCGTCAACCCGGACGAGAGCGGGAGCGGGGCCGCGCCCGCCTAGGACCGCCCTAGTCGCAGTCGCTCGCGGCGGCGGTCCTCAGCTCCTCGGCGGCGTCGCCCACGTTGCCGAGCGCGTCGCGGAGGGTGTCGGCGGCGGCGTCCAGCGAGGAGCTCGACCCCAGGTCGCTGACGGCGCTGCCGAGGTCGTCGACCGACGATTCGAGGTCGTCGATCTGCGGCGAGAGCCTGTCCTCGTCGGCGTCGCGCATGTCGGTCAGGTCGTCGTCGATGTCACCGAGGATGTCCTGGACGTCGTTGATGCTGGTGGCTCCGAGGTCGAGGTCGCGCAGCTCGGTGACGTTCTCGTCGAGGTCGTCCCGAGCGTCGCAGACCTCGTCCGACGCGCTCTCGTCGTCACCGCAGGCGCCCAGCACGGCCATCGCCGTCAGCCCCAACCCGGCCCCGACGACACCGACACGTCTCCGTCTCATGGCGTCAGGCTGGCGACGCCCTCGCCGACCGTCGTCACCCCGGCGGGGTGAAGGTGGTCACTCGAAGGTCGTCAGCCCCGCCGCCACCGCGTAGCCGAGCACGGTGAGCAGACCCACCAGCTTCCCGCCGTGCTGGAAGGCCTCGGGCATCATCGAGTCGGCCAGCATCGTGAGCACCGCTCCGGCGGCGAACGCCTGGGCGTAGATGCCCGAGCTCCCGATCGAGTCGCCCACCAGGTAGCCGAGCAGGGCCGTGAGCGCGGCAGCACCACTGAGCGCCGTCCACATCCAGAAGACGCGGCGCTGGGAGTTGCCGGCCTCGAGCAGGCTGCTGGTCCCGGCGATGCCCTGCGGGATGTTCGACACGAATACCGCCACCACGAACGCGACGCTGATCGTGCCGCCCAGCTGGATGCCGATGCCCAGCACGAACGCCTCGGGCAGGCCGTCGAGCAGGGCGCCGAGGAACATGGCCGCGCCCGAGCCCTCGGACGCCGTGCCGGCCCTGATGGTCTGTCGCTGGTCGCCGCCGCCCCGGTCGATCAGCCGGTCGCCGACGAAGTAGACGAGCGCGCCCAGCCCGAACCCCAGGCCCACCCCGGTCACCTGGTGCAGGCTCGACTCCGGCACCAGCTCGTAGGCGACGGCGCTCAGCATCGTGCCCGCGCCGAACGCCATCACCAGGCCTGTCGCCTTGTAGGCCTTGGCCATCGGGCCGGCCAGGGCCTCGCCGATGTACAACGCCGACGACGAGAACCCTCCCCAGAACAGGGCCTGCCAGGCGCTCATGCGTTCAGCTTCGCCGATCGACCACGAAGGTCAGGACCGCCCGCACCAGCGTGATGACCCACGGCCGCATCGTCGGCCGCCCCCGGGCGATGGGCGCCACCCCCATGGGGTGATACGCCCCGCCCAGCTCCTCCCCTCGGGCGGCCGCGACGACGGCGGCTTCGTCCAGGTCAGATGGGCGGGCACCAGCCGGGCTCGCGACCGAAGGCCCGGAGGAGCTGGCCCTGCGGGCCGTCGTCGAGCACGGCCTCGTCGTCGGGCGGGCGGTCACCGACCGCGCCCGAGCTGCGGTAGTCGTCCTCGCGGGCCGCGAACCACGTCGCCAGCGCCTCGATCAGCTCGGGCTCCATCTCCGGGTCGCCACCGGTGGCCACCGCCAGGTCCCAGCCGTGGATGACGTGGTCGGCGGCGAGCTGGTAGGCGTACTCCTCGGCCGGGGCGTCGCCGAAGGACAGGTGCACCACCCGCCCGGCGACCACGGCGCTGGCGGTCGCCATCGTGGCGGCGTCGGCTGCGGCCCGGCCGATCGCGACGGGGTCGTCGCCCAGCACGTCGCCGTCGAAGCGGTCGCCCACGTCGGCGATCGTGGCGCCGTCCATCATCGGCACGGTCCACAGGTCCTCGGCGACCACGTGGTTGACCAGCGCCCGGACGTTCCAGGCGCCGCACGGCGTCGTCGCGTCCCAGCGGTTGCCGACGGTCTCGAGCCGCCGCGTGAACTCGGCCACCGAACGGCTGTGCAGGCTGGCGACATCCATCTTTCGTTCCTCCTCGGCTCGCCCTCGGGGAGGGACGATATGCCACTCCGGGGTGCGCACGGGGATGTGCCCGGTCACAGCGCCTGCCGTGTGGTCCGATGGTGGAGCCATGTCACCGCCGTCCCCGCCGCCCGCGCCACCCCCTCACGTCGGCCCACCCCCTCCCGTCGGCCCACCGCCGAGCCGGCGCCTCAGCCCGGTGCTCCTCGCCGGCCTGATCGCCTCGGCCGTCGGTTTCGTGCTGGAGCTCAGCTACCACAACCACCGCACGGAGAACGGCCTCGTGGTCGAGTGCGACTACCGCAACTACGCCCCGCTGCTCCTCGGCCCGCCCGCCATCGTGCTGGGCCTCCTGGCGCTGGTCCGCAGCCGCCGTGCCGGGCAGCAGGCGACTCTCGAAGCCGGCCTCGGCCTGCTCTGCGTCGCCATCGGGGTGCTCCACGTGGTGCGCGGGCTCGGCGTCGTCGACCTCGACCTCCTCGGCCAGGACCCCTGCTGAGAACACCATGTAAAACCGGCCTGAGTCGCGCGGACACGCCGTTCCCCCTCTCTTAAGCTCGTGGCCGCACAGCGTGGCGCGAGTCCGGAGGAGCGGGTGGGCCGATGGGTCAGCGAACGCGAAGGATCGCCCCGCTGGCCGCCGGGATCGTCGTCACGCTCGTGGTGCTGAGCGTCGTCTGGCGGGCCTGGTTCGGCACCCGCGACGCCACCGACCGGGCCGAAGCATCCCTACGGCACACCGACGACGAGATCTCGGCGACCCGGGACGACCTGACCGCAGCCGACTCCGAGCTCGGCGACGAAGTGGCGACGCTGGCCGACGGAATCGACACGCTGACCGTCCGCCGCGGTGAGAGCGACGTCGTGGCGCGGGAGCTCGACGCCGCCGAGGCCGTCCTGCGCGACCTGGAGAACCAGCTCGCCGTCGCCCGGCTCGACCTGGCCGGGCGCCAGAACCGGCTCGAGGCCTTCGACCAGTGCCTGGTCGGCGTGGCCGAGGCGCTCAACCAGATCGCGGTGAGCGACATCGACGGGCTGGCGGCCACCGTCCGCCGCATCGAGAGCACCTGCACCGAGGCCGGGGTGGCGCTGTGATCGCGCTGGCCGCGCTGGTCGCCCCGCCGTTGGAGGCGCTGCGGTCGCGGCGCCGGCCGGTGACGATCGTGGCCGGTGTGCTGGTCGTGGTCGTGACCGCGGTGTTCGCCTACGAGTACCGCCAGGCGCGGGCCGACCTGGCCGACACCCGCACCCGGCTCGAGGCCGCGCGGGCCGACCTGGCCGACGCCCGCACCCAGGTCGACCGCACGCAGGTGCGCGCCGACCTCACCCGCGACACCGTCGACCTCATCCAGTCGGAGACCGACTTCGCCGTCGCCACCCGCGAGCTGGTCGAGGCCGTCATACGCGAGACGACGACGGAGATCGCCGATGTCGACGCCCTCCAGCGGGAGATCGACCTCCAGCGGATGGCGGTCGCCGCCGACTCCAGCGAGACCCAGGCCTGCTTCGACGGCGTGGCCCGGGCCGTCGACGCCAACGGGCGCGGCGACAGCGACGCGGCCGTCGACGCCCTGCGCGACGCCTCCGGCCCCTGCGCCGGCACCCTCGCCCTGGCCACCGGCGCCCGCTTCCCCTACGACTTCGCCGACCCCTTCGTGCTGCGGGCGGGCGACGGCCGCTGGTACGGCTACTCCACCAACGCCGGCGCCGGCGACGTCCAGGTCATCCGGTCGACGGACCTGCAGACCTGGGAGCTGGTCGGCAACGGCCTGGCCGCCCTGCCGGCGTGGGCCTCGCCCGGCGCGACCTGGGCGCCGGCGGTGCTGGCCCGGGACGGCCACTACGTCCTCTACTACACGGCCCGGGAGGCGTCGTCGCACCTCCAGTGCATCTCGCGGGCGGTGGCATCGTCACCGGCCGGGCCGTTCCTCGACGACTCGACCGCACCCCTGGTGTGCCAGCACGAGTACGGCGGATCGATCGACCCCAGCCCGTTCGTCGACGCCGACGGGCGCCTGTCGCTGCTGTGGAAGTCGGAGGGCGGGGGCCGGGCGCCGACGATCTGGTCGCAGGCGCTGGCGCCCGACGGCCGGAGCCTGGCGTTCGTCCCCGCCCGGCCGCTAATAACGGTGGACCGGGCCTTCGAGCACAGCGTGGTCGAGGCGCCGACCCTGCTGCGGGAGGGCGGCCGCTACTTCCTGCTGTACGCCGGGGGCGACTGGAGCTCACGGTCCTACTCCGCGGCGTACGCCGTCTGCGCCGGGCCCGCCGGCCCCTGCACGAAGCCCGCCGACGGCCGGGTGCTCCGGTCGGGCCACAAGCTCGCCGGGCCGGGCGGCGTCGAGGTCTTCCGCGACGCCGCGGGCGCTCCGTGGGTGGCGTTCCACGCCTACTCCGAGCCCAACGTCGGTTACCCCAGCAGCCGGTACTTCCACGTCGCCCGCCTCCGGGTCACCGGCGACGGCCTGGCGGTCGACGTCGCCACGTAGGCCGTGTCGGTGCCGCAGGTTCCGCGGCTCTCGCCGGTCACTCGAAGCGGGTGGCGTCGAGGGCGGTGAGGCGGTCGAGCAGCGGGAGGGTGGCGAGCACCACCAGCAGGGCGACCGCGAGACCGCCGACCAGGGACAACCAGTAGTCGAGGCCGGGCAGGACGAAGGTCTGGTCGCCGCCGCTGCCGGCCGCCATGACCAGCGCCGCGACCACCAACCCCAGGCCGACGCTGGCCCCGGCCATCATCAGCAGCGGCGCCGCCGCCTCGGCCAGCACGACCCGGTGCAGGTCGGAGAGCCGGGTGCCGGCCAGGCGCAGCAGGGCGAAGGGCTGCTTGCGCTCGACGATGGCGCCGGCCACGGCGACCGCGAGGCTGCATCCGGCGATCACCAGGGTGACCGAGAGCCCGATGTTGCTGACCCGCTGCATGGTGTCGAGCTGGCTGCGGCTCTCGGCGTCGATGTCGCGCTGGGTGATCGGCTGTGCGCCCGGGACGCCCAGCTCCAACCGGGTGCGCACCGCCTCGATGGTCGCCACCTGTCCGTCGGTGGCCGCGGCGACGGCGACCGGGGGCAGGTCCTCGAGCGCATCGCCCGGGATCGGGGCGACGAAGCCGGTCGGCTCGACGTGCTGGCCCGTCATTTCGACCACCGTCGTGCCGGCACACGGCTCGAAGCCCAGCGCCTCGGCGTCGGTGCAGCTCACGAGGACGGGAGCGCCGATGTCGGCGCCCGAACGGACGAGCGCGGTGAGCAGGTCGAGGTCGTCGGGGAACGCCCGGGCGACGACGACCCGCTCCACACCGTCTGTCCTGGCCAGGTCGCGGACGAGCTGGGTGGTGCGGGCGGCGTCCAGCTCGGGCCGCCGAGGGACGGCCGGTGGTGCCGGGCCGGCGTCCGGGCCCGTCGGCGGCGGCTCGGGCCGCGCGGCGTGGGGCGCGGCGGCGACCACGCCGGGTGCCAGGTCGGCAGCGTCGACGTGCTCGTCGGCGAGGACGCTCGCGGCGATGCCGCTGAACACGGTGCCGACGAACACCGCCAGGGTGAGGCCGCTGATGGCCCGGAAGCCGGCCGCGGGGTCGTCCTGGAGCCGGCGGGCCGCCAGCAGCGACGGCGCCCGGCGTCCGAACCGGGCGATGCCCCGGGCCGCCAGGGCGGTGAGCCACGGGCCCGACAGTGCGATCCCGACGATCAGCACCAGGAACGCCAGGCCGACGGCGTAGCTCTCGGCGTCCTCGGCGTTCGAGCGCCCGGACCAGACGACCACGAGGGCCAGGAACGCCATGCCCGCGGCGACCAGCAGCAGCGGCCAGGCCTTCGGGCGGGAGGGCACGGACCGCCGGGCGACCCCGAGCGGGGAGATGCGGACCCGGCGCAGCGACACGATGGCCGCACCCACGGCGAGCAGTGGCACCCCCAGGGCGACCAGGACCGCCCAGGCGGGCGAGAGCCGCAGGTCGGACGGGTAGAAGCTGGCGCCATCGAAGGGGACGCGGGCCACCGACGGGCGGAGCGCCAGGAACCCCACGAACCCCACGACCGTCCCGCCGGCCGCGGCGGCGGCCGCCTCGACCCCGGCGACCACTCCGACCTGGCGGTGCGTGGCGCCCGCCAGGCGCAGGGCGGCGAGGCGCTGCTCGCGGCGGGCCGCGGCCAGGCGGGTGGCGGTCGCCACGAACACGACGACGGGCACGAGCAACCCGACCCCGCCGACGGCCAGCACCACGCGCATCTCCTGGGTCACGGCCCGGCTCGCCGGGGCCGACTCGATGCTGCGCACCGTGACGACGCCCGTCTCGTCCTGCAGCTCGGCAGGCGCATGGCCGACGAACGCCACCAGGTCGTCGGGTGAGGCCAGCGCGTCACGTCCGACGGTGGCGGTGATCCGACCCGGGAACCGGTCGGCGAGCTGCGCGGGGTCGGTGGCGTCGAGCAGCTCGTCCAGCCGGGGCGACACCGCGATCTCGCCGGGCCCGGGCAGACGCTCGAGGCCGGGCGGCAGTGGTGCATCCGGGCCTTCGGCGGCGACGTCGACGCGCACCAGGTCGTGGCCCTCGAAGCGCCCGGTGGCGAGCCGCCACAGCAGCGGGTCGGTGGCGCTCTCGTCCTGCGCCGGCCGGTCGTTGTCGGCCGACGTCTCCAGCCAACCCCGGCGGACGTCATGAGCGTGCAGCGCCGGGAACCCGACCGCGGCGAACAGCAGCATGGCAACCGCCAACGCCATGCCCACACCGGTCAGCACCAGCCGCACCACCGCCTCCCGTCCACCCCCGGCCGTCAGCCGTCCCGCAAGCCGAATCATGCCGCCACCCTCACGTCGCGACCCGGTCGAGGGCCCGGCCGTCACGGACGACCACCTCGCGGTCGGCGTAGGCCGCCACCCGCGGCTCGTGGGTGACCAGCACCACCGTCGCCTGCTGGTCACGGGCGACGTCGACCAGCAGGTCCATGACCAGCTCGCCGGCGAGGGAGTCGAGCGAGCCGGTCGGCTCGTCCGCGAAGACGACGTCGGGCCGGGTGACCAGCGCCCGGGCCAGGGCCACCCGCTGGGCCTCGCCACCGGACAGCTCTCCGGGCCGCCGACCTTCGATGCCTTCACCGAGGCGCAGGCGGTCGAACCACGGCGCCGCCTCGGCCAGCGCCTCCGCCCGGGGACGTCCCGCCAGCAGCAGCGGCAGCGCCACGTTCTCGACCGCGGCGAGCTCCGGGACGAGCTGCCCGAACTGGAAGACGAACCCGAACCGCCGGCGGCGCAGCTCGGTGCGGGCCTTGTCGCTCATCACGTCGACGCGGTCGCCGTCGAACCACACCTCACCCGCGTCGGGGGTGAGGATGCCGGCCAGGCAGTGCAGCAGGGTCGACTTGCCGGAGCCGCTGGGACCCATGATCGCCACGATCTCGCCGGCGGCGACGGCGATGTCGGCCCCCCGCAGCGCCGGCGTCGCCCCGAACGACCGGGTGACCTCCCGGGCGACGAGCAATCCGCCACTCATGTGGTGACCTCCGCCGTGAGCTGGTCGAGTCGGGATTCGGTCATGTCGATCCAGCGGAGGTCGGCCTCCAGGTGGAACAGGGCATAGTCGGCCAGCAGGGCGTGACCCAGGCCACCGGCCCGGCGCTGGGCGGTCAGCTCGCGCATGCGCTCCAGGTGGGCGGCCCGCTGGGCGTCGAGGAACCGGTCGGCGGGTCGCCCGGACACCAGTGCGAGCACGACCTTGGTGAACAGGACCGACTGCAGGTGAGGCTCGGGCGGCTCGGGCCGGGTGAGCCACTGCTCCAGCGCGGTCACGCCCTCGGCGGTGATGGCGTAGCGCTTGCGCTCGGGCCCCGACCCGGGCTCGGTGCCCCGGGCCTCGACCCGCCCGTCGCGCTCCAGCCGACCGAGCGTGGCGTACACCTGCCCGAACGGGAGCGGCTTGTCCTGACCGAAGCGATGGTCGTACGCCCGCTTCAGCTCGTACCCGTGGACCGGCTCCGGTTCGAGCAGCCCCAACAGCGTGCACGGAATGTTCACCCGGCGGACTATACATCGAGTGAATACACCAAGCGAATAGTGACCCGACGGTGGCAACAGGCGGGGATCGAGCGATGAGTTCCGGGCCCAGGCGAGGTCTATGACGTGACGGGCGATCCGTGGAACCGATAGAGGAGGGCGTCGATGGCCGACAACGAACCGAAGGTGGAGCTCCACGAAGGGTTCAGCGAGCCGGGCGCCGTCGCACGACCGTGGGCCGACGTGGTCGACGTGCTGACGACCTCCGAGATCTTCTGGCTCTCGACCGTGCGCGGCGACGGGCGACCGCACGTCACGCCGCTCCCGGCGATCTGGCTCGACGGCACGCTCTACTTCTGCACCGGTGATGCCGAACAGAAGTCCAAGAACCTCGGGTCGGAGCCCCGTTGCATCCTCACGACCGGCACCAACCGGCTCCGGTCGGGCCTCGACGTGGTCGTCGAGGGGACCGCCGTCGCCGTGACCGACGAGCCGCAGCTCCACGCCCTGGCGGCGCTCTGGAAGTCGAAGCTCGACTGGGACTTCGGCGTGGAGGGCGACGCCTTCCGCGACGCCGACGGCCGTCGCGGCCTGGTCTTCGGCGTGACCCCCACCAAGGTCCTCTCCTTCGGCAGGGAGCCCGCCACCCAGACCCGCTATCGCTTCCCGGCCTGATCAGCTCAACAGGGCGACCACCTCCCGGCTCGGTCGGACGTCGCCGAAGATGCGGAAGAACGTGGCCAGCGAGGCCTCGTGCAGCCCGAACGACTGGCCCATCAGCGCGTCGGACACCATCGTGACCCGGTAGCCGAGCTCGTGGGCGTCCCGGGCCGACGACTCGCAGCACACGTTGGTGACCAGACCACCGATCAGCACGAACTCGACGCCTCGGACCCGCAGCCGGGAGTGGAGGTTGCAGTTGCCCGGGAAGAAGGCGCTGGCCCGGGCCTTCACCGCCCGCAGGTCGCCCGGGCGGACGTCGAGGCCCGGGGCGAGGCGCGTGCCCGCGCCACCGGGACCCGCCGCGTCGTGGTACTCGGCGGCGAGCTCGACCCCGAGCGTGCCCTCCAACGCCTCGGGACTCGTGATGGACGTGGTCACGAAGGCCACCGTCCCGCCGGCGGCACGCACCGCCGCGGCGACCGCGTTCACCGGGCGGTAGAGCCCGTCGTCGGCCTCCGCCCGCTGGCACGAGTGCTCGTCGAGGTCGACCACGACGAACGCGGTGCGCTGCCCGTCGGGCGGAGGGTGCACGTGGAGCCGGCCGCCGCGCCGGGCGACGACCTTGTCGACGAGGGCCTGTGGGATCACCCCGCTGGGATGGACGACCGGAAGCTCACTCATCGACCACCAGACTACACGAACACATGTACCCCTATGAGTGTTTCTGTGGGATCGGGGCGCCGATGAGAAATGGCGCCGGCAGTGGTCTGAGTACGGTCCGGTGAACGCGCGGCGCGCCATCAAGGGAGAGCAACGAGATGAGACCACTTCGATACTCGATCAACGTCACGCTCGACGGCTGCTGCCATCACGAGGCAGGGCTCCCCCCGGACGAGGAGTCGATGCGCTACTGGACCGCGGAGATGGAACGAGCCGATGCCCTGCTTTTCGGCCGGGTGACCTACGAGATGATGGAGTCGGCGTGGCGGCGGCCGGCCACGGGCACGTGGCCTGACTGGATGGGTGAGTGGGAGATCCCGTTCGCCGAGACCATCGACCGAGCGAAGAAGTACGTCGTGTCGAGCACGCTGGGCGGGGTCGATTGGAATGCCGAGCTGGTGCGAGGCGACTTGGGGCAAGCGGTTCAGCGGCTCAAGCAGGAGCCAGGCGAGGGCCTGTGGGTGGGTGGCGTGACGCTCCCCCTGGCGTTGGCAGATCTGGGACTGATCGACGAGTACGAGTTCCTTGTGCAGCCGGTCCTTGCCGGACACGGGCCGACGTTGCTCGCCGGTCTGCGCGAGCGCATCCAGCTCGA